>JAIBCZ010000150.1 GCA_024679645.1 Amphritea sp. | reverse complement strand
GACCACCGGAGTAGTTATAGTTCTCGTTAGAAAACTTACCCCCGGCATGTAGCCGGGTCAGAATCAGTTCAACACCACTGACCCCTTCCTCAGGGTGGATATCGACCGGCATTCCCCGCCCGTTATCTTTAACACTGATCGCACCATCTTTATGCAGAGTCACTTCCAGTTGAGTGGCATGACCGGCCAGCGCCTCATCCACACTGTTATCGATGACTTCCTGCGCCAAATGGTTGGGCCGGTCGGTTTCGGTATACATACCGGGACGACGGCGCACCGGATCCAGTCCGCTCAGTACCTCAATCGCATCGGCGTTATAATTATTACTCATCGGATATTTCAGTCCTTATCAGCCAGGGATATCAACTCTGTGACATCCGGCAACTCTACCCGACCATCGGCAAATGCCAATATCATCGGGATAACATATTCAAATTGATCAAAACCATGGGAACCACCCTGCTGCACCAACATGGGCGAATCCCGGAATTTTTCGACGCCTTCCTGGTAATCGAGAGTTTCATCAGCGGTCTGGGTTAACAACAGATACCGCGAGGCATCTTTAAGCTGGTCACAGTTCAATGCCAGCAACTGATCCAGATGCCGATGGGTCAACTCATACTTCTCATCGCTGTAGTAGTTTCCCTGCTCACCGAGCATTGTTTCAAGCAACTCATAAGGCCGTACGGCTGGATTAATCAGTACCGTACGCAGACCATACTTCTCAGTTAACCAGGTACTGTAATACCCGCCAAGCGAGCTGCCGATCAGGAGTATATTTCGATGTGAGTGAGTCTCTATCAGCGCTTCTAATAAAGCAATCGCCTGAGCCGGCCAATGGGGCAGATCAGGCACTAAGATCTGATCACCCCGGCCATTTTCGATCATCCAGTCGACCAGAAAACGCGCTTTATAGGAATCCGGCGAACTATTAAAACCGTGGATATAGATAAACAGGGGCTGGGCCATCAATAACCTTTCTATCTGCTGCTCTATTTATAATTATCTGTATATATATACATGCTTTGATAAAAGTACCGGAGAGCTGGAAATGATGCAACCTTAACCCACGACTCTTTTGACCGAGGTCTCTATCTGGCCATCACTACCGAGTTTTAGAATCCGATAAGCCGGCGCCTGTAATGTGACATCATCCTCCAGCGCAAATTCGCCACAGCCTGCTTTGAACTGTACCGACGTCGAAGGCGTCATCATCACCCGCACCCCCTCAACACGACCATCCCGGGCCTGGTGCACATGCCCGTTGATAACTCCCCGGACATTATCAGAGGCCGCCAGTATCGCCCAGAACGCCCCCGCATTGCCCAGCATAATCTGATCCTGCCAGCCACTGTCAACCGGAGTCGGATTATGGTGCAAAACGACCAGACAATGCCTGTCATCCAGTGTCTGTAACTGCTGTTTCAGATAGTCCAGTTCGCTTTGCGCAAGGCTACCACCGCCTCGACCATCTGGCGCAGAGGTACTGTCTAAGAGAATAATTGCCCAGTCATTGACCAAAACTGTACGCTGATTCAGACCACCGCCCGCCTGACTACCGATCTGTTGCATCAGCTGAGCATCATCATGGTTACCCGGTATCCAGACGCTGGGAACCGGTAACGCGGCAATCCGTGCTTTCAGGCGCTGATACCCCTGAGCCGCGCCATGATGTACCAGATCACCGGTCCAGAGAATCATTCCGACAGGCTCAGGGAGGCGCAGCAAATCATCAATAATCCGGTTCAGATGCTGGTCAACATCCACTCCCCGATAATATTGATGCGGATCATTCGGCAGATGACAGTCGGTAATTTGAGCAATAACCAAAGCGTTCATGAATAACTAAAAACAGGCTCTGTCGCCTGGCCGTGAGTGAGGCAGTGACTAAGCCATTCACCCAGGTATTGATTCAACTGCGCTTTTTCATCCTTCTGGTGCATCCGGTCATTCGGGTAACTGTATACCCCTCTGAACTGACGACGACTCTTCAGGCAGATAACTTCAGCCACCCGGGCATCATGATAGATGCGAACCACAAGGCTCGGGGCTTCAAGCCAGCTGTGATCGAAGCTCTGGGATACCAGTACGGTAGTGGTATAGGTAAAACGTTCCTCAACCTGCAGACGTACCCGGCTCTGCTGCTCATGCCAGTGAACCTCGAACGCGCGCTCATCGCACTGTTCAAGATCCGGCATCAGCCGCATCAATCGCAGATAATTAGCTTCACAATCAGCCATCTGCTTTACCAGGTCAGGGATATAACGTTTTTTCATATATTCCAAATTATTCAGATTTTGACTATCCAGTTATATTTTTCTGAATACTCATATTACAGACAACCCCAGCGTTGCAGGAGCTTCTGCTTGTTCAGTTGTAACCATTGTACCGCAATAATAGTCGCCGCATTATCGATAGTGCTGTTGGCCACCATCTCGCAGACTTCAGCAAAGGGTAGCACATGCACCAGAATATCTTCGCCCTCATGAGCCAGCCCATGCACGCCGCCTACACCCTCGCTATCAACTCTGGCACACAGCAGTTCAATGTACTCATCACTCCCGCCAGCACTGGGCATATAACGGGTAATCGGCACTATATCGGAGATATCAGTACCCGCTTCTTCCACTGCCTCTCGCCGGGCAACATCTTCAGGCGTTTCTCCCGGCTCAACAATACCCGCCACCAGCTCTAGTAACCAAGGTGTATCCGCCCTGCTTAACGCCCCTACCCGAAACTGTTCAACCAGGACAATGGCATCTTTGACAGGGTCAAACAGTAAGACACACACCGCATCATCACGTCGAAACAGCTCACGGATCACCTCGACCTCGCCCCCTTCAAACAATGCGTGACGAATATGTAGCCTGTTGATCTTAAAGAAACCATCCCAGAGCTTTTCCTGTTGAGTGATGTCTACATCAGTCGACGTAAATGTTGGTTTCCAGGTTGCCATAACAGAGCCCCGTTTCAGGAAAGATAAATTGAGAATAGATGAATCAATATAGCATGGCTGGTAAGCACCTCAGAACAGGGGTTATAATTATGAGAAATATATTTATTCCGTAAGGAAATATAGAAAAATTATGCCCGCTGCTAGCGATTACCTGCCTCTTGCCCGGTGGTTTAAACACTACCGTCGGGACGATTTTGCCAGCGATCTGATGGCAGGTATCGTGGTCGGCGTACTACTGATCCCCCAGGGAATGGCTTACGCCTTTCTCGCAGGACTTCCGCCGCAATATGGCCTGTATTGCGCGATCGTTCCCCTGATTTTATACGCAATGCTGGGCTCCAGCCGTAGCCTGGCCGTAGGCCCGGTTGCCATCACCTCGCTAATGGTAGGCTCAACCATTGCAGATACCAGCGCCAGCGGTTTGGCTGATCCAGTCACCATTGCGGTCAACCTCTCTCTGCTGGTCGGTTTAATTATGTTAATGCTACGCGCATTACAACTAGGCTCTATCGTCAATTTTATGAGCCACTCGGTAATATCCGGCTTTACCAGTGCCGCTGCGCTGTTAATAGCCGTCAGTCAGATTCGTCATCTAACTGGTTTAGACATCCCCAATGGCGGCTTCATCATTCACTCCTTTGATTATATTCTGGCTCATACAGACGAACTCAATAGCCTCACTTTACTGCTCGGCATACTGGGCTTATTGACTCTCTGGATAGTAAAAGAAAAGTTATCTTTGTTACTCACAAACACCTCGCTACCCCACTGGCTGGTACAACCTATTGGTAGAGCAGGGCCGATGTTTGCCATGATTATCGGTATCACTCTGGTTGCGACATTAGAGCTGCACCAAAACCAACAGGTTGCTATCGTTGGCGTTATCCCTGAAGGCCTGCCTTCTATCAGCACCTTTCACATCGACCTGGCGCTCTGGCAGACGCTCATGACCCCGGCCCTGCTGATCGCGTTAATTGGTTTTCTCGAAAGCGTTTCCGTTGGTACCACACTGGCCAGCCGGGACAGGGAACGCATCGAACCCAACAAGGAACTGGTCGCTCTGGGAGCCGCCAATCTGGGCGCAGCCTTTAGCGGCACTTATCCGGTAGCGGGTGGTTTTGGCCGATCGATGGTGAATTATGCTTCCGGTGCCAGAACCACTATCGCATCGATCATTGCGGCGCTGATGGTTGCCCTGACCGTCAGCTTTTTCACCCCCCTGTTCTTCTATCTGCCGAAAGCCATTCTGGGGGCGGTGATTATCATGGCCGTATTACCACTAATCAATATCCGCGCATTTACTGACAGCTGGAAATTCAATAAAGCCGACGCTCTGACACTGTTAAGTACCTTTACCTGCGTTCTGGTATTGGGAGTAGAGTTAGGTATCCTCAGCGGGATCGCAATCTCATTTCTATTATTACTTTACCGCAGCAGCCAACCCCATATCGCCATTGTCGGGCGCGTAGGAAACAGCCAGCACTTTCGTAATATTGAGCGTCACGAAGTCACCACGGATAAACATATTCTGGCGATTCGGGTGGACGAGAGCCTGTATTTCGCAAACACCCGCTTTGTCGAAGATTTCATTCGCACCCAGTGCACCTGCCACAGGGAGGTTGCCCATGTCGTTATACTCTGCAACGCGGTCAATTTTATCGATGCCAGTGCACTTGAAAGTCTGGAAAACCTGACCGCGCAGCTGACCTCCGAAGGCGTAACATTACACCTTGCAGAGGTTAAGGGCCCAGTGATGGATCAACTTAAAGACACTCGCTTTCTACAACAATTAACCCCGGGACAGGTATTTTTTACCGCTGATGACGCCATGCGTGAGCTGGAAGAGAAACAAACAGAAAAGGCGATCAGCTAAGCGCAATTGCCCATGCCTTACCCACCTCATTCCTATTCAACAGCCGGATCAACTCGCCCGTAATTTTCGCCGACGGGAAACAAACAGATAACTCCCCTCCTGCTTTTTCGCTTCTTTTTTAGCCTGCGCCGCCAACTCCGCCACCTCATGATAGCTAATACATTGGTAAGGATCAGGGTGCACCACCCCACAGGACAGGCTGAGAACCGGATAAAAAACCGACTCCCCTGCTCTGCTCACAGACCAGATTCCTCCTTGCTCCAGATCCTTAGGGTTATAAAGCTCACGGATGGCCTGATCAAACTGTTCCAATACCCGGCGAGACCGTTCCTCCCAATCATCCGTACGAAACACCACCACAAAATCATCACCACCCACGTGACCGGTAAAGTTTTCACCATTCGCATTCTGGGTCAGAAGCTCACCCAATAATTGAATCAGACGATCACCTTTGACATAACCATAGCTATCGTTAAAAGGCTTGAAATAGTTAATATCAAAGTAAGCCACCCGGAAGTTCTCGGTCTGTTTGAGCAGACCGTCAATCTCACGATTAATCGGTACGTTACCCGGCAACAGTGTCAACGGATTCGCATAGCGGGCGTTACGTATCTTCAATTCGGTGATTTTCTTCAGCAGGTCCCGCACATTACCGATCCCCTGGTACTGACCATCCTTGATAATCACCAGCCCCTGATGCAGATACACCGCATCCTGCTCGGTAATCAACCGGGAAACCTGTTCCAGACTGGTATCTGATTCGATAATGATCGCTTTGGTATCGAGAATACGGGTGACAGGACGG
>JAIBCZ010000204.1 GCA_024679645.1 Amphritea sp. | reverse complement strand
GATTCTGCTAGTGTTCGGCGCGTTATCTGGAATGCTCTGGGTCGGCGGCTATGATGTGATAACCGGTGCTATGTCAGCCGGTGAATTAGGCGCTTTTGTCTTTTATGCGCTTATTGTTGCGATGGGTGTGGGGACGATGTCAGAAGTTTATGGTGAGCTGCAGCGGGCGGTCGGGGCGACTGAGCGACTGATGGAGCTTCTGCATGCTGAAACTGAGATTAGCTCTCCCCATCGGGGCGTTACCTCGACAGATATCGATGCCAGATCCTTGCGGGCAGAGCTTTCTTTAGAAGATGTCACTTTTCATTACCCTTCACGTCCTGAGCACGCGGCACTTGAAGCGTTTTCCCTGACCCTTAAAAAGGGCTCCATAACGGCGCTTGTTGGTCCTTCCGGTGCGGGTAAATCCACTGTGTTTGAACTCTTATTGCGCTTTTATGATCCTCTTAAAGGCCGGGTCTGTTTAGATTCCGTCGATCTGAAAGAGTTTCACCCCGGTACACTCAGGCAGCAGATGGCGCTGGTATCACAACAGCCGGCGCTCTTTACCGCTAACGTTATTGACAATATTCGATACGGCAGAGCCGATGCCAGTGATGACGAGGTTATTGCTGCAGCCAAAGCAGCCTATGCACATGAGTTTATTGAACGCCTGCCGGAGGGCTATGACAGTGATTTGGGCGAGCAGGGTGTACGGCTTTCGGGAGGGCAGAAGCAGCGCATCGCCATCGCCAGGGCTATTCTCAATGATCGACGAATATTATTACTGGATGAGGCCACCAGTGCCCTGGATACCGAAAGTGAGCATAAAGTGCAGTTGGCTCTGGATACGCTGATGCAAGGCCGCACCACGGTTATCATCGCCCACCGTCTTTCCACTATTCTGCACGCCGATCAGATTGTGGTGATGGATCAGGGACGCGTGGTGGGAAGGGGGCGCCATGAAGAACTGCTACAACAATCTGAGCTCTATGGACGACTTGCCAAACTGCAGTTCAAACGAGACTCCAGTGCGCAGGAGCCATCGTCGTCCTAGCCACAAGCTTCTATCAGGCGATTATTTTCCCTGATAATTAGGTGTCCGCTTCTCGACAAAAGCGTTGACCGCTTCTAAGTGATCGTCAGTGTTGTGACAGATTCCCTGCATCAGCGCACAATGCTCGAGGAATTCGGGAAGTTCCATTTTTTGAGCTGTCTTGAGTAAGCGTTTAGTCATGCGTAATGCTTGTGGTGGTTTTTCTGCCATTCGGTTTGCCAGTTCCGTCGCTTTTTCAATGAGCTGATCCGGCTCTACTACCTCGAGCAGAATGCCCAGATCTTTGGCTTCATCAGCACCTATGACACGGCCGGTAAGTGTGAGTTCAGCGGCTTTCTGGTAGCCAATTAAACGCTGCAGGAACCAGGCACCACCATCACCTGGAATGATCCCCAGGTTTACAAAGGTTTCGCCTAACAGAGCTTTAGTAGAGCCGATGCGCAGGTCGCACATACAGGTCAGATCAAAGCCGGCACCGATTGCCGGGCCATTTACTGCGGCAATCACAGGAATATCGATCTTTGCCATCGCCAGAGGGATACGCTGGATGCCCAGGCGATATTTATTCTGTACGGTATAAACATCACCGGCAAAAGCACCTTCTTTGTGCTCCCCGTCACGCTCACTCATCTCCTTAATGTTGCCGCCAGCAGAGAATGCGCTACCATCGCCGGTAAGAATAAGAACTGAAACCTCAGGCGTACGGTTGACCCACTCTGCAACACAGACCAGATCATCGATCAGCGCGGTTCCCGTCAGAGCGTTACGAACGTCATGGCGTTGAAAAGTAAGGGTGGCGACGCGATTGTTGAGGGTTAACGTGCTGTCGCTGAGTACAGGATATTGCAGTGTGTCAGTCATCTTCGTTCCATGGCGGTTATTACTGGGCTGAGCTGGTGTTACATAACAGCTACTAATCAGGCCTGAAAGTGTATCAGAACTATTGTTTTTCGACAGCGTTTAGTCCGTCTAACTTATCCATAATGAATGGCTAGCCAAATACAATCTTCTACTGAGGATGTCCATTCAACCCGGTGTTTTCGGTGTGCCGGGATATGCAGATACTGTCCGGCCATAAGCTCTACCGGTTCACTGTCGGCATAAGCTATACGGGCGCAACCCTGAACTAATAAAACCCACTCATGACGATCCTGATCATACCAATCGTTATCCGCTGAATGGTGGCCACGGGAAACGATTCGTTCAATTTTAAGCTGGTTGTTTTCCAAAAGGGTGGTGAATAGCTCTTCAGGCAATTCGGAAGGGATATTGGTGAGAAGATTTTGCATGCTTAAGACCCTGATTTATTCTTTACCAAAGATAGTCAACTATTTCAGAATTGAAAATATATAAGGTCAAATAGACGGATTACCGGTTAAAGGTGGTCAGCTAATTAAGATGAGTTGCAGGCCGCCCGAATGATAACCGACAAAGTTCAACGTCTGCAGACTTCAGGGTACAAGTGGACCAGAAACCCGCTGTATCGGGTCGAGGAAAGAAATGCTAATTTTCTTAAGTGACAGGCCTTGGGGTACGATTTAGGCTTGCGGTCAGAATAATGCCGATAATAGTTAACAACGCTGCAAGCAGATAGCCGGAAGAAAAAGTGCCGCTTAACTCGGCCAGATAACCTGCCAGTGTCGGCCCGCCAATTTGCCCTACACCGAAAAAGAAGGTCACATAACCGAATACTTTGCCGGCATCAGAAGGCGGCAGCATATCGCTCACCATAGCAGCGATAATGGCGGGAATACTGAAGGCGGTTAGGCCGAATAAAATCATAGACAGATACAGCGAGTAGCCTCCGGAGTTAAGTGCGACGAGTAGATAAGCTACCGTCTGCAGGCTGTACACCCCGATAAGTCCAGCTTTACGGCCAAAATGATCAGAAACCCAGCCAAATAGTGCGCCGGAAAAAACACTGAGTACACCGATTGCCATCCAGAGCGATCCGGCTTTTGTCTCACTAAATCCAAATTCATCTACTAACGTAGTGACGATAAAAGTAGCGTAAATCACATGGGTAAAGCCAAACACAAAATAGATCGCGCCAATATGAGTAATCAGCCTTAAAAGTTTATCCGGTGCTTGTTGTGCATCAGGTACTGTTGCTGATTCTGTGGTTTCTTCACCCAGCGGGCTTATTGATAATGTATTAGGATTGTTGCGTACCAGTGCTGCGATGACCAGTGTCAGCAGGGCAATAATAATAGAGAAAGAGGCCCAGCCGATACGCCACCCTGACTCGCTCCAGTTGCTGTTTAGCCAGGGTATCAGCAGGCCGCTTGCCATAATTCCCAGACCATTACCGATAATCATATAGCCTGCAGCACGACCGCGATATTTCTTAGAAAACCAATGGGCGACGAGGGTCATCGTAGTGATGTTTGCAGCACCACTACCTATACCGGTAATGAAATACATTACAACAATCAGCCATAACTGCTCGCTAAGGCTGACAATGAGCATACTGGCTGATATTAAGATAAGACCAATGACGATGGTTTTACGCTCGCCAAAGCGGGTGATCATCTTGCCGCAGAGAAATACCGACAGCAGATAGCCGACAAAATTACCCGTGCTGATGAAGCCCATTTCGGAATAACCAAGCGCCAGTGTTGATCCCATGGATGGCAACAACATTCCCAGAGCAAAACGCCCCAGACCCATGCAGCAGAATAGCGTCAGCATACCGGAAAAAACAATTATCCAGGCATAGTGAATTTTACGTGCGGGCGTAGGTGTCACAGGTGTTGTTAGCATATTAACTAATTATTCTCGGTTATGCCCAATGCAGTATGAACGTTGTTTTTTAAAAGCCGGTACAGAAAAAGGGGGAGAGACGTTATGTTTGCAATAGTTTCAAGCTCAGATGATACAGTGCCTGCGATAGCCGAGTAAAATATGTTTTAGTCGTAAGTGCAGGCGTAGAAAGGTCAGACGAACATGTTGTCGTTTAGCTTGTTCGTATAGAGTTATGGGCTAGGAAGATATACTGCAGGCACAAAAAAGCAGCCATAAGGCTGCTTTTAAAGCTACTTTAACTTAGTTGAACTGGTTAGAGGCGTTTTTCGCACCGCCAGCTTTCAACGCGTTCTCGCCCGCAAAGTATTCTTTGTGGTCGTCGCCCATGTCAGAACCAGACATGTTCTGGTGCTTAACACATGCGATACCCTGACGGATCTCTTTACGTTGTACACCAGCAACATAGCCCAGCATACCTTCGTCACCGAAGTACTCTTTAGCCAGATTGTCGGTAGACAGCGCAGCGGTGTGGTAAGTCGGCAGCGTAATCAGGTGATGGAAGATGTTCGCTTCACGGGCTGAATCAGCCTGGAAAGTACGGATCTTGTCATCTGCATCAGCAGCCAGTTCAGAGCTATCGTAATCAGCGTTCATCAGATCAGCGCGATCGTAAGCAGATACATCCTG
>JAIBCZ010000206.1 GCA_024679645.1 Amphritea sp. | reverse complement strand
TGATGACAGCCCCCCATCGAGAAAACCACGCATCTGCTTGAACGAGGGCACTAACGCTGGCGGGAGTACCAGATAGCCGAGTCGGATAGCTGGGTGCAGAATACGACTAAAAGTACCTGAATAGATCACGGAATGTTCTCCGTCCAGCCCCTGAAGTGCGGTAAGGGGAGGGCCGTCAAAGCGGAACTCACTGTCGTAGTCATCTTCAATAATGCAACAACCCCGTTGTCTGGCCCATTGGAGGAGTTGCAGTCGGCGTTCAAGGCTCAGAGTGTACCCCATTGGAAAGTTACGCGACGAGGTGATGAAGGCAAGACGGGCCTCTTGTTGATTGCTCAGTGCGATATCAGTGCGGAAGCCTTGTCGGTCGATCGGCACCGACACTTTGACCCCTCCTGCAGTACTGATCGCACCGTCGATACCGGGAAACCCGGGGTCTTCGACCAGTACTTTGTCGCCGGGATTGATTAGCATTGAAAAGGCTAACTGCATTCCTTGTTGCGAGCCGGAACAGATCATCACTTGTTCCGTATCACAGTGAACTCCCCGGCTGCTATTGAGATAGTTGACTATTTCTTGTCTTAGTCGCGGTTCACCCATAAAGCTGCGGCTGCTACTGAATTTCATCTGTTTGCCGGCGTGACCGACTGAACGTTGCCACTCGGGCCAGGGAAATTGCTCCAGGGCAGGAGTTGCCGGGAGCAGCAGCTGCTGACTACTTTGGTGATAAAGAGGGCGAATCTGCTGCAGTAATTCGCTCTTGTCTGAAACTCTGATCGGTTTAAGGTAAGGGTTAAGGCTTTTTTGTTTTGCTTTCCTGCTCAGGGACAGCTGCGCCGAGATATAACTTCCATCACCCTGCCGGGTTTCGATATAACCCTCAGCCTGCAGCATTTCATAAACCTGCTTGATTGTATTGCGGGATAAGTTAAGCAGTTCTGCCAGTTCACGGCTGGAGGGCAGACGACTTTCTGCTGCCAGGTTTCCGGAGAGAATTTGTTGTTGAATGTAATTAAATAGAACCCGGTAACGGGGAGACTGAGTTTTATCCAGTTCTAAAAAGGGGGTAAAACGCTCGGTCTGTGGTTGTTTTCTGTGATTTGGCTTGGTCAAATTGGGTCCTGATAATATATAGAAAGTGGATCTTAGTTAGATCCACTATAGCGGTTAAGCTTGTTCTGTCGCAAATTTAAACAAGGTTAAGGGCAAGGTTATGAGTGAGATAAGGGTAACGGAACGGACCCGGGTAAAAAGAGGCCGTAAAATAGCGAGCTATGATCGAGACGTGGTCAACAACGTTATTGATGAGTCCTGGGTCTGCAATATAGGCGTTAGTGTGGATGGCGAAGCAATGGTACAGCCCAGTTCACACTGGCGGATTGGCGATGAGATTTATCTGCATGGCTCGGTCAAGAACGGTCTGTTTCAAACCGTCATAAAGGGGCAGACAGCTTGTATCACTCTGTGTCTTCTGGACGGTTTGGTATTTTCCCGTTCTGCTTACCATCACTCAGTTAATTTTCGTTCAGTGGTTATTTATGGAAAAGGACGGCTGGTCGAAGACCCTGAAGAGAAACGGGTGGCACTGGCTGCGCTGATCAATAAATACAGTCCAGGCCGTTCAGCAGAAGCGCGTCCACCAAATGAGACAGAGATGAAGGTAACAGCGGTGTTTGCTTTTCCGATTGAGGAAGTTTCCGCTAAGGTGCGTACAGGCGGGCCGAACGAGGAACCGGAGGATATGGCGCTGGATGTGTGGGCCGGAGTTAAGCCTGTTACAACGGTGGTGGGTGAGTTAATACCTGATACATAGAAGCAGACAGAGATTGTATTGTCATATGCTTCCAGCATTCGCCTATACTGCTTGTTCATGGAAAGAGGCTAATGTTTATGCGCGGACAAGTATCTTCATTCTTAGCAGTCACCTGTATTGTAACCCTGCTAGCTGGATGCAGTTCTTTACCTGGCTTTGAGTCTTCGGTGGAGGATAACCCTCAAGCTGCCAGACAGAAGTTTACTGAGGGTTTGGATGTTACTCAGGGTAAAGGTGTAGAGCAGGATTACTATGCAGGGGTAGGGCTTTTTAAGGAGGCAGCATTGAACGGCTCGGCAAAAGGTGCATACCTGGCCGGAATGTCATATCTAGCCGGGCGTGGTGTTGCTGTTAACTACGCTGAATCGGCGATATGGCTGGATCTGGCCGCTCAAAAAGATCATCCGGGTGCATTGTATGAACTGTCTGTTTTATACATGAATGGACGTGGTGTTGAAAAGAGTCGTCTGTGGGCTGGATACCTGCTGAGCCGGGCGGCTGATCTTGGGCATAAACAGGCACTGTTTGATCTGGGGGTTGTCTATGCACGTGGTCTGGGTCTTCCTCAAAATTTTGCTGCTGCTTGGTATTGGTTCGCTCAGGCGGAAAAACAAGGTGTAGCGCTGTCAAAAGAGCTTAAAAACAGGATGTATGCCAAGACTAGTGCGGGATCCCGCGGAACAGTGCGTCGTTTGATGAGTTACCATTCGGGTAAAATAGAACGTTCAACGACTTTGTTTCTTCAGCTTCGGTTAGAAGCTCTGGGCTATTCACCCGGACCTGCTGATGGTATCTGGGGTCAGAAAACAAAGAGTGCTTACCGCCGTTTTACGCAAAAGGAACTTTTGTTAAGTGATCTGGAGATAAATTGGCGGAACCTGCAGATGATTAGAGATTATTAAGGTTTCAGCCAGATAATGGGCAGGTTTATCGTCTGCACAGTATTATGAATTATTGTCTGCTTCAGCTTCCTGCTCGTTTTCCACTGCCGGCTCAATACCTAATAAAGCATCTACAGCAGTAGTCACTTCTTCATTGAGCTCTTTGTTGGCGGCTTGTCCCAGAATTTCCATTGCGGTTTGTTCCAGATCAGCACGTTCTTCTTCGCTACTTGCATCGCGTGCTGCATTGATTGTCGCTTCATACTGGCCCAGTAAGCCTACTGCAGAATTGGGTGAGGCATTGGCCCGCGCTGTAGCTGAGGCATGAGCTGCATTGAGTCGTCCCAGTTTAGCTGATACCGATTTGTGATTATTGCCCAGCTTGCTATTATCGTTAAGTCCCTTGCTGGGGGATGATTTTGACTTACCTGTTTGACTACCGCTCAGGCCAAAGCCATGACCATTTCCCAGACCTTTGCCGCTGCCGTGAGCGTTGCCATTGCCTCCGCTGTTACCACCGCTGTTGCCGCCGCCGTTACCACCGCCGTTACCACCGCCATTACCACCGCCATTACCACCGCCGTTGCCGCCATCACCTTTCGCTAAAGTTATGGTTCTGAGATCTAAACCTGTTATTTGCTGAGTTATAACCGGCGCAAGCGTCAAGATTAGAGTCAGTGTAGCTGTAGACAGAAGATAGGGGCTTGTAACGCGCATGGGTCGATCCCTTTATGTGACTGTGTCTATCAGACTAGTGAGGATATTGGCCTGTTACAAATGAAAATTATTCCACCCGGTTAGTGCTTGCTTCAATAATACGACAAAAATGTTTGACCAAAAGGGGGTCGTGTTTAGTGCCGGATTCCATCTCGATCATATCAATAATTGTCCGGTGGTTACGTCCTTTATGGTATGCACGGGTATAGGCCATAGCGTCATAACTATCGACGATACTAATGATACGGGCACCGACGGGTATTGATTCACCGGAAATTTTGTCAGGATAGCCCTGACCATTATAGTGTTCATGGTGATGACGGATAATGTGAGCGGTCTGTGACGCTCCATCTAATTCGGTAGAGAGGACAATTTCTTCGCCAATGACCGGGTGGCGATACATTACTTCCCAGTCCTCTTTATCCAGTGGACCCGGTTTCATCAGAATTCGATCGGGTATTCCAATTTTACCAATATCGTGAAATTTTGAACTGATGCGTAAAGCGCTTATTTCACACTCTGTCAGGCCTGCAACTTTAGCCAGCTCTATCGCCATCGTTTGCACTCGGGCGGAATGCTCTAGTGTCGATTGATCCCTGAATCCCAAAGCTGTTGCTAATGCTTTAGTGCGACTTTCCAAAGCTTGGTATGCGAACTTCTCAGACAGGCTCATTTGATTTCCTTGAGATGAATAGTTGTACCGATAAACCAGCGTCCTTTCCTAACCCTATATCGTCCTAATGGAGGTGATTTTAATAAAGATAAACAGTGGGAAAGGAGGGCTTAACCTAATGCCAGCCACAAACCGACCCCTATCATAAGGGAGCCTGCAATTCTGTTCATTAACTTCACATTTCCACGATCCAATAGCAGGTGGCGAAGAGCCTTACCTCCACTAGCATAGATTAGCAGGCAACTAAATTCTAACAATAAAATCATCGCTATAAGGATTGAAAGCTGAGGTGCAAGCGGCTGATTTTGATCCAGAAAGGGGGGCAGCAGGGTGACAAAGAAGGCCCAG
>JAIBCZ010000156.1 GCA_024679645.1 Amphritea sp. | reverse complement strand
TTCCGCAGCACCTGCCGCTTTAACGTTCAGATCAGAGATCATATGAATTCCTGCAGTCAACATTACTTTAGCGACATCAATACACTCATCATCCAATTGCGCCCTGACATCGTCAGAAAAACAGATCCGCATGATAGGCTCATCATCTGAATCAGCTCTGCGCAATGCGATCTGACCGTTTTCCAGCTCAATTATTTCAAGAAACATATCTGACATAACTATCTCAATATAACCTTTAATGTAAGCTTCAATTAGCGCACGATCACCATTCCTGCATGCCTACACGCAGACGCTCGACCAACGCTTTAAACTGACCAAACCACTCCTGATACTCACGAATGATGTCGCCATCCTCAGCATGATCCGGATTAATCTGCATCACATGTATCTCAGATACACTCTCAGCCTGACCTGCTGATGCCTGATGATCCTCTGCTCGCCAGCAGCCTTTGTATGCCGCCAGTAAATGATGCAGCCAACTTTCAGGATCATTATGGAGTTGTTGCAGCTCTGAAACCTCTGGCGCCTCAAGCCCCTGAGCTTCCATTTGATCAACCAACTGACTCAATTTAGTAATGCGGTTTGCATCGAAGCTATACTGCTCTGCAATCTCTCGTAGCAAAGAGCTGTAGGCCGATACCATATGAAACAATACCGACTCGTTATAGGATTCGATCAGAGCATGCTTACTCCAACCAGTTGATTCCTGTGCTCCTTTAAGCGCATCCAGATGAATACGTGTAAAGTTTAACTTCTGATTGGTACGGGTCAGATAAACGCCGCTCATTCGAGCCTCCGATTATTTCTTTTTTGTCGCTGTCTTCTTGGCTTTAGCAGCTTCAATATTCCAACTGCCTCCGGTATAGAATGCACGCCAGCCTGTCGCTTTGCCATTGACTTCAGTCATAACGTACTGCTCTTTTGTTTTACGGCTGTAGCGAACGACGGTTGGGTTACCTTCATCATCGGCAACCGGCGCACTAAAGAGGAATTTATACTTAGGATCAATTTCCCCTTTATGCGGCAACAACTCAGCAACTTTTGGTGCACGGGTTTCCCGCTTCCGGGGGAACTGACTGGCCGCAAGAAACAACCCTGACGCACCATCCCGCAAGATAAAAGTATCCTCGACATTTTCACAAGCCAACTCAGGCATGGGCACAGGGTCCATTTTCGGCGGCGCAGCTTCTCCACTTCGCAATAATTTACGCGTATTTTTGCAGGTATCACTGGTGCAGCCAAAGAACTTACCAAATCGACCAGTTTTTAGCTGCATCTCAGCACCGCACTTATCGCAGTCGAGAACCGGGCCATCATAGCCTTTGATCTTAAAACTACCCTGCTCTACCTCAAAGCCGGCACAGTCCGGGTTATTACCGCAGATATGCAGCTTTCGCTGCTCATCAATCAGATAACTGTCCATCGCTGTATCGCAGATCTTACAGCGATGTTTATTTCGTAGAATCCGAGACTCTTCTTCCTCATCTCCATCAACACTTACTACCTCATCACCATGCACCAGATTCATCGTGCTTTTACAGCGTTCTTTTGGTGGTAGTGAATATCCGGAGCACCCCAGGAAAACACCGGTAGTACCGGTACGTATCATCATCTTTCGATCACAACTCGGACAAGGAATATCTGTTTCGGTTGGCTCATTAAGGCGCATCCCGGTTTCAGCATGCTGCGCCTGCTCCAAGCGATTACTAAAGCCCTGGTAAAACTGATTCAATAGCGCTTTCCAATCAGCACTACCGGTCGCAATATCATCCAGTGACTCTTCCATTCTCGCAGTAAAGCCAAAATCCATCAGATCGGTAAAGTTCTCGACCAGTCGCTCAGTAACAATATCACCCATTTTCTGTGCGTAGAAACGACGATTTTGTACCTCAACGTAGCCCCGGTCCTGAATTGTGGAAATAATCGACGCATAAGTAGAGGGTCGACCTATGCCTTTTTTCTCCAACTCTTTAACCAGACTAGCCTCAGTGAAACGCGGTGCAGGCTTTGTAAAGTGCTGTTTAGGGTCCAGTTTTTGAAGTTGTAAAACATCACCCTGCTGAACATCCGGCAAAATGACATCTTCATCCTTGCCGCGGTTATTAAACACCTTGGTATAACCGTCAAAACGTAAAATACGGCCTTTCGTGCGTAGCTCGAAATCACCTGCAGTAACAGTTACCCGTGTACTGGTATAAAGTGCCGGCGTCATTTGGCAAGCAACAAACTGACGACGAATCAACTCATACAGGCGCTCAGCGTCCCGCTCCATGCCTTTAAGAGCTGTCGCTTCTATTGACACATCTGAAGGCCTGATCGCCTCATGAGCTTCCTGAGCCCCCTCTTTGCTGCTATAGGAGTTAGGTTTCTCAGGCAGATACTTAGAACCAAAGTTATCACTAATGTAGTCGCGACAGTTATCCACCGCTTCCGCACTAAGATTGGTCGAATCGGTTCGCATGTAAGTAATATAGCCCGCTTCGTAGAGCCTCTGAGCCAGCATCATCGTTTTCTTCACACCAAAACTTAGACGCGTACTCGCAGCTTGCTGCAGCGTTGATGTGATAAACGGTGCTGATGGCCGACTACTCGTAGGCCGGTCCTGGCGGTTTGTTACCTTAAATTCTTGCTGTTTCAGCTGCTCAAGATGAGCATCAGTTTCCGCCCCGCTCTCTGGCCTGAAACCTTTATCCTGGTATTTATCGACCTGGAGACGCAACGGTTCCTGCTGACTAGAGAGTACATCCGCATGCATCTCCCAAAACTCTTCCGGAATAAAGCTTCGAATCTCCTTTTCCCGGTCAACCAGTAGTCGCACAGCAACAGATTGCACCCGGCCAGCAGATAGTCCACGCGCGACCTTAGCCCATAACAGCGGCGACACCATATAACCGACAACTCGATCAAGAAAGCGCCTTGCCTGCTGAGCATTCACACGATTAAGGTCCAGCTCACTTGGCTGTTCAAATGCTTCCTGTATCGCTTTTTTAGTTATCTCATTAAAGACAACCCGACGATACCGATCATCGTCACCACCGATCGCTTCCCGCAGGTGCCAGGCAATGGCTTCCCCTTCGCGGTCCAAATCGGTTGCGAGATAGATAGTGTCGGCATCTTTAGCTAATCGTCTAAGCTCATCAACGACTTTTTCTTTACCCGGTAAGATTTCATAACGGGCATCCCAGTCCTGCTCTGGGTTAACCCCCATCCGGGCAATCAGCTGCGTCTTGGCTTTGGCGGCCTTATGCTTAATCTTCTCATCCGGCGCCAGTTTACGGGTTATAGCCGCCTGACGAGCACGCTCTTTAGGGTCTGATGCGGTTGCATTGCCAGAGCCACTGGTGGGAAGGTCACGGATGTGCCCCACACTTGATTTCACCACAAACTGATTACCTAAATACTTGTTTATGGTTTTTGCTTTAGCAGGTGACTCTACAATAACTAGGGATTTGCCCATATAAATAAAATCCTTAAAGGACGAGGTAGCAATACAAAACAGCGTGCATATATAAGGGCTCAGAGAAGCCGGGTCAAGCTTCTGTAGAAAAAAACACGCTAACCAGTTAAGAATATTGGCTAATAAAGGTATATTTCTGGTAGCTTAAATACAGTATGCTGCCGCCATTATTAGTCTCTTTAATTACAACTACCTGAGAATATGCTGCAAGACAACCTGATTTTTCTTTTTTCTTTGATCGCTGTGGGCTTTATTGCACTGCTGGTGAACTATTTTATCTCTACCAGAGAGCATCAACAGGAATACCGTGCAAAACGGCTGAAAGAGCTGCGTAAGCAGTCTGATGATGCTTTGACGACACTCGCCGTTCTCAGAGAAGCCAACTGTCGCCATGAAATTACCGATGCCCTCAGCAGCTATATCATCGGTATGATCGAAGAGATTTCTCAACTCGCACCTAACTCAGATCTTTTACAAGAGATCAGCGCACAGAAAGAAGGAGCCGACCGAGCCAGCCCTATACCGGGAGGGTTTTCCAATGACAGGGCGCTTAAACGGGCCCAGATACATATTCAACATGCCGAAAAACTATGTATCCAACTGGCTAAACAAGGAAAATTGAATGTAACCCGCGCCAAGCAGTATCAGCATGATCTGTACTGGTTACACGTCTGCGTATTCGCTGATGCCCATATCGAGCAGGGGAATTACTACATGGCGCGAGATGACAAATTAGTCGCCATGTCACATTACAAACATGCCAAGGCAATTATTGCTAGAACCAACGTGCCACAGAAACAAAAACAAGATTATGTCGACAAAATAAGAGATTTACTCAATAAAGCCAGGCCCAGCAGCGCAATGGCAACGGGCAACCTTGCAGCTTCACTCGAAGAACTTGCAGCGCAGAAGAACAGTGAAGAGTAAAGACTTAATCCGCTTCGATCAGAGCAAATCGAGGCACTTTGTTCCCTGAAGCAATAATTACCTGCTCTGTAAACATACTCAACGGGCGAACCCAAACAGCCTTATCTCCATAGCACTGCTGGTAGACCACCAGCCACTCCTCTGTTTCAGAATGACGCGCCAGGTTCAGTACGCGGTATTCTGAACCTTTATAATGTTTATACAAGCCTGTTTGAAGTGCCATGCTGCCCTCAGCGTTAAAATTTCTGTTCCATTATCGGCTGCATAAGCTGATAAAGTTTGTCCAGCGAACTCTCATCGCCTTTCTCATCCCAGTACAAGGAAAAATGCACCGGCGTCGATTCAATCGAAGAGACTCCATCAGGGAGGGCTTCAATCAGGTCATTCAGTATGTTTAATTGTGATTCACTGAGGCAGCGCTCCCCGACTCCCCAGCACCAGCCTTCTGGAAGCCCAGTGTCCGCAATAGCGGTCTGACGAAACACTTGCCACTCAGTAAATCCCTCTCTCTCATTTTTCTGTAGATTCAATCGGGGCAGACGATACGCTGTTGCCGATAACACCTCTGGTTCTACCTGCCCTGCGGCCCTGGGCGGCGTGATACGAACGATCTGCACATGAAACCCCTGACGGGAAGCCTGTAAACGTAATTTAGCCAGGAAGCGCTGACGAGGACTGGGCATAACCCACATCATAGACCCCAGTAGTGACATCATAATCAGAGCGATAATTGCCCATTTCATTACCTATACTCCTCTATCCATATTGATCCCGGTCAGACTTCAAACCAGAAATACTATACTTACCTTAACGACAAGACACTCTGTGCTACTCTCAATGATATGAAGCAACAGGAGAAAATCTGATGTCCCTATACAACCACATTCTCTTGGCGATCGATCTGTCAGACGACACAGACCAACTGATCAGCAAGGTGAAACTTCTAGCCCAAAGCACCGAAACAGAACTCTCAATGGTTCATGTAATTGAACCACTCAGTTTTGCCTACGGGGGAGATGTTCCGATGGACCTTACCGCCATTCAGACGCAGCTGGACGAGCATGCACAAACCAAAATGGCCAGTTATCGTACTCAGCTGGAATACCCGGTGAAACAGTGCCATGTTGTCTCAGGACACACTGAAACTGAGATCCACAG
>JAIBCZ010000030.1 GCA_024679645.1 Amphritea sp. | reverse complement strand
TCAATCGTTAGAGCAACCAGTTTTGCTTGGCGACCATAGCGAGATGGAACCACCCGATCCCTTACCGAACTCGGAAGTGAAACGTCTTAGCGCCAATGGTAGTGTAGGGTTTCCTTATGCGAGAGTAGGTCATCGCCAAGCTTCAAATAAGAGACAGCCCCGATCATTAGTTTGGTCGGGGCTTTTTCGTGTCTGGGATTTAAGGGCGAAGAAGTAGCTAGAGCGCCGCTACGTGGCTGGCTAGAATGGCGCTGCGCGCCTGCAAGTGGCTAGAAAAGGCGTAAGGGCAAAGGCCTTCTTAATAAGTCATATCAGTCGCTGTAACTGATAACTTCGTGAGGTGATTCATTCGCCGTGAGGGCACGGCTCCTACAAAAATCACCAATCCTTGTAGGAGCGACGCCCTCGTCGCGATAGGCCTATGTCAATCTGTACTCTTTGCTTTTTTGGACTTCGGACAAGCGAAGGGGTTGGGCCTCGACTCTTATCTAACAGGAACCGAAGGTTCCGTTCTAACTACTAGTAAGTGGCTTAGCTACTGATGTAACCACTGCTTTTTAAACCGGTTTAATAGATAATGATCTTGTCTATCTGAGTGCCTTAAACAGTTTTCCGGAGTATGGTTATTTATGTCAGATGTAACAGTCTATAGTTTAATTTTAGTGAATCTATTGGTCGTAGCAGGTCTCTCTGTTTATATTTGGCGTTTGCTCCTTAAACAGAAAAAAAAGCGACTAGAAGCGGAGCAAAAGCTTCAGGAAATTGCCGCTGAGGTTCGGGAACATCGTCTTTATTTGATTGAAAGTCTGCAGGTCATCGCGCAGTCTGTCATTAATGGAGAAATTCCGCTTGTCGAAGCTTGTATACGATGTAAAGTGCTGCTGGATAACCTTGACCCTATGCTGGCGCAAAATGAAGACTTTCTGGTATTTAATGAAGTTTTTGAACAAAGCAATCATATTCCTAGAATGGAAGCCTGGAAAAAGCTGAAAGGGCCACAGAAAGTTGAGTTTATGGGACTTATCGATCAATTAGAGGGTAAGTATGAAGAGGCCATTCATCTAGCGGCAAAGAGCTTATTAGTCCAGGACTTGAAACGGTATCACTGAGGTAAGCATGGAGTTTATAGTTGTATTCTTAGTCTGCTTATTAGTGCTTTTTATTCTGGTGGCAGGGATCTTTTTTGGACGGCCGCCTGTTTATCAGCCAGAGCGTGAATATGTGCTGGCCTTATTGTTGGGTATTGAAAACCGCTCAACAGTTGAGTCCGCCTGGAATCTGTTTATACATACCCCGATAACACATGACCCTGAGCTTGAAAGCTTTAGATTGCGTTGCTATCAGTTTGATCAGGGTGAGGTTAAGCAAGTGACTGCGCGTCCTGGAATTAATGGTTACTTGTATGACACAAAAGGCCGATACTATATTCAGGTGATAGCTAAAGAGCTGGATAGCTTTATTCGCAATGCTCCGCTTTCAGTAGACTTTTAATCATCTAAATATTGCTGATGTTCTATCAGGCGCAATAAGCGCCATAATACGCTCCAGACTTTTCTATTATCGCCAGTCTTCGCTGCATCATTCAGTTCTAAGCTGCAGCTCTCCAGTTCAGGTAGTTCGAATAGGCCTGCTAGCCCAATCAGTTGGTGGCTATGGTCTCGGATGCTCTTGTCATCTCCCTGACTAAACGCTTCTTGAAGATCCTTTAGTTGTGTTGTTAGTTCTTTATGAAGCTCCTCTTTACTCAACTGATAGCGTTCGAGGTTAGTATAAGCTTCAGCAGTTTTTGGTTGGTTAACCGTATTGTTGTTAGTGTCGCCTGGTTTGATTGACAGTAGGCTAAGCAATTTAATTAATCGACTGTCATTGATCGGCTTGTATTCTATTTGTGTTACGCCAGCCCGGTGCAAGGCCTTCTCTTCGCTTGAAATTACATCTGCGGTTAAAGCGATAATAGGAATCTCTGGATGCGTTTTGCGTATCTCCCTGGTTGCTCTGATACCGTCCATCTCCGGCATATGCACATCCATAACAATGATGTCTGGTTGCGCTGTATTCAGTAGTTTAAGTGCCTCAATACCGTTACGTGCTTCAACTACGGCAGCCCCGGCGGATTCTATTATTTTTCGCAATAACAGACGGTTAAAATCATTATCTTCGGCAATAAGAACTATGGTATCTGGAGACAGAAGAGGCGGGTTGTTTGTATATTCCAGATAATTGCTATCTTGAGTGTTGATAAGCCATTTTTGTAGAAATGTCCGGTGCACGGGTTTGCTATTCATTGTGAACTGTTTATTCATTTTTAGGTGTTGGAACTCTTCGGTATTACCAATTAGTGCTGGTGTGAGTAAGAGTATTTTTCCTTTAAAAGATGAGAACAGTTCAGTCATCTTGCGTTTTTGCTGGTTTGCTATGTCTATGTTAGCGCTAAGCCCAAAAATCAAGGCAGCAGAGTGGCTCCGTACTTTTGATATAGCCGTTTCAAGAGATTGGATTGTTGCGCATTCGTGGACCTGTGATGATAGCGTTTTAACCATATGGCTGAGCGATAAAAGACTCTCAGGGTGTCTGTCGAAGATAATGAGCTCTTCAGTATGGTTTTGCTTGCCAGAATTGTGAATGAGTTTAGTGTGGTTTTTGACGATAAAGCTACAGCTAATTTCTGTGCCGATACCGGGTTGGCTGTGTAATTGGATTTCGCCCTGCATAAGTTCGACAAGTTTTTTTACAATTACCAGGCCTAAACCGCTGCCACCGAATCTTCGGGTGATAGATGAGTCTGCCTGGGAAAATGCATTGAATAGATGTCGTCTCTGCTCATCTGTGATGCCGATACCAGTATCTTTGACGCTAAGCATTAGCTTTTTCTGGCTTGGCGTTTCTCTAATGACTTTAAGGCTCACCAGAACATGGCCGTTATCGGTAAACTTAATTGCATTGCTAATCAGATTAGTTGCTACCTGACGTAATCTGGTCGGATCTCCATGAACATCGGTATAGGCTTTATCTTCAACTTGATAGGCGATTTCTAACCCTTTTGTCGTTGCACTTTGTGACTGCATTTCAAGTGCTTCAAATATAACTTGTTCTGGGTTGAATTGAATACGTTCAAGCTTTATGGCATCAGACTGGAGTTTAGCGAAATCAAGAATGTCATCGATGATTGAAAGCAGCATTGTAGATGTTTGGTTGATAATACGGCAGTGTTCCTGTTGCTCAAAACTCAGGTTGCTTTGTCTTAGCATGTTAGTAAAGCCAAGTACGGATGTCAGAGGGGTTCGAAGCTCATGACTCATGCGTGCCAGAAACTCATCTTTAGCTACGTTAGCCTGGTCTGCATGCTGACGAGCTTTCTGTAAAGCTATATTTTGATCCTCAAGGTGATGCATGGTTTTACGAAGGCGTTCAGTTGCTTTATGCACCTGGCTTTCAAGTATTTGATTAGAGCTTTGTACTTGCTCACCCAGAAGGTTAACGCCCTTTTCCAGTGAACCAAGTTCTGCAGGTGACCGTACTTTTACCCGAGCGTCTAAGTGCCCTTCTTCGAGTTTTTTGACAGCAGATGTTAGATTAATAATCGGTTTTGTTAGTGTTTCTGCAAAGCGTGCAGCGATGATAAAGGTGGCGATTAAGCCACTGAACAGGATTAATAAACTATTACTGATAATTTCATTTTCTTTGTGGTGCATAGGCTCCGTTGACATAGCAACAACAACCCAGCCAAGTAACTCTCTATCGACGTCAGCTTGATTTTCCGGTGAATCGTTAATGACTATCCCCTGAGCAATGACCGGGGTGCTAAAGAGCCATACCGCGTCGCTTACTTGTCGGTATGGTTGATGTTTTAGTTCCAGATCCAGATCCAGATCAAAATTACTGGAGCGGTATAAAACTCTATTTTGTTGGTTAATAAAGATGACGTCAGCCACATCTGCTTCCTGAATCGGACCCACACTGAGAGCTGATAGCTGATGTGTCAGGCCGGAGATCAGGCCGAATTCTGATGCTTGAGCAATCATACGTGACATAGTTTCGCCTCGCTCGATTAGTGCTGCCTGGTTATCAGATATGCGGGAGGTGATAAAGTAGCCAGCAAGCACCAAAGTCATTACAAGTAACGGTAATAGCGTAATCAGTAGAATTCGCTGACGAATGCCATAACGACTTTTTCTAGTGCGCCTCATTGGATTTCGCCCTCCTGAATCTGTTTCTGGAGGTTTTCAGGGGTGCTGATGGCAAGCCCTAGTTGCCTGGCTGACTTGGGATTTGTAACGACTTTGAAGTATGGGCTGAAGGTGGCTGGCGGTATACTTCCCCCCTCGATAAGGTGGAGTTGCTCAGCAGTATAGCGGCCGATATCTTCCGGTGTTGAAATGCAGGCAGCGGCAGCTCCTGCTTTTACAAAATTATGGGAGAAGGCGAGTAGTGGCACTTTGCTCCGCAGAGACATATACAACAACCATTTTGCAGTGGTTTTATTGAATGTACTCGGATCAGGAATCACCAGAAACAGGTCAGATACATCCATAATTGGCTGAATACGTTGTATCGGGTTATCACTTGACGTGAGAATTTCATGATTGAGATGGAGGGCCATCTCTTTTGCCGCCTTTTCTAGCTCAGGTAATCTTTCAAGAGAACCCGGTCCGAGGGTCAGTCCAATGCTTTTTAATTTTGGTTGAATTAACTTGGCAAGCTGTAATTGTCTTTTTATGGGTTGGTCCAGAAATACTGCAGTCAGTGTAACTTTTTTATCTGTCAGCTGGTTTGAGTATTTTTGTGACAATTTATGAAACTTGCGACTAGGGATAAAGGTACTGAAAATAATGGTGTTATTTCCGGCGTACTGCATTGCAAATTCTGTGGCCTTGCTGCCGATACTAATGATCAATTTATAGGGTGATAGGTGTTGTTCTGGTTTTTGGGCCAGATGGCTTGGATAGGAAGTGTCGATACGAATAGCCGGGCCCTGGCTAATAATCGTGGATGCAACGCTTTGGTATGTCGGGTTTTCGCTGCTCAGCAGCAGGAGTGAGTCTGCTGCTTTAAGGTTTGTGCAGACGAACAAAAGTCCTACGAGTATGCATAGTGCAAGACGATAGATTGTGGCTTTATTGACTACTTCCAGTGTAGCTATCTGCATGTTCCATTTGTCGTAAATTAGAAACTCATTTGTGCTTGAACATAGGTGCGTTGTTCGAACATATTTTCAGCATAAAACTCAGAATAGGGATTATCCAGTAAGTTCTGCACAATAAGCGCGATAGTCAGCTCACTTTGAGATGAAAGGTTAAGTTTTTTGGATATTCTCAGATCGGTACGGTGATAAGGTGAATTAGGTGGGTCAACGTCGACATTTCGATGGGCCTCTATCCACTGAACAGAACTCAGAAAATAATGACTCAGACTAATCTGCAACTTATTTGGGAGGGTTACACTGGTTAGTAATGACGCCGTATGCATAGGGTTTCGGGTCTCTAAAGGATCTATTCTATTAGTTACCTCGCTAAGTACTCTGGTTCCACTCGTTTCAATATAACCGTAGCTCAAAACTAACAGGGGGTTGAAAGTGTTGTGTGACTGATACTTGTATTGTGCTTCAAAGCCTTTATTTTTCCACTGTGCGGTATTGTCCATGATGTGGACTTTTGATGGTGTGCTTGAGAGTAGTGCTGCTAATTCAGGATCAGATAGAATCTCATTTTCAGTTATTCCGTTGCTAATTTCTTCAAGGAAGATGCGAAGGTCAAGAGAGCTATGATATTCGGGCCACGAGGCTAATAAACCAATATCAACACTATCCAGCTGTTCCGGTTTCAGGTCACGATTTTTAGTGAAACCATAATCATATACCGGTAAAGGCGCTCCGGTGGGGGCATAGATCGTACTTTGATAGTTGCTTTCTAATAGCGAAGGCATTCGATAAGCACGGCTTACAGAACTGCGAATTGAGCTGGTCTCAGAGAGCTGATAATTAGCAGCAATCCTTGGTGATACCCTTGAACCGTTGTGGTCACTTTTTTCACCCGTCAGGCCAAGGTTGTAGATCCATCTGTTTGTCTGATACTCCAGATTAGAAAAAAGACGCAGGCTACTTTCATTGACCCAATCAAGGGTATCGAGTAATTGCTTGTTCTTAGCAGAAGCATTTCTGAAACTAATACCGCTTATGATTTTGGTACTATTGTTTAATTGTTGGCGAAGGCTCACCTCTAAATCATGTTGCTCGATTTTTCCTGTTTCACCGGTGATTTTATAAGGTTTATTTGCATCTAGTAGTGCCTGACCTAATGCCAGCCCTAAGCCTGTTTCGGCTGCAGTTAACAGTCGAGCGTCAAAATCGTTATAGCTGTGAGAATAATGAACACGCAGGTCTTTTTCTTCGACTGAGTGTTTCCATTCAATACTTTGATAATGATTATTAAACTCTCTGCGTTTAAGGTCTGGATCGCTAATGATGTCACCCACAATCGAGTAGCCAGTACTGGCGCCCAGCTCGAAGGATACGGTGTCAAATAGAGTTGGAGAGACGGTGCTTTTAAAGGCTATATGCCGATTGAAGTAAGAGTCTCTTTCACCATTATTGAATTGATGTCCTTCATTACCAGATATGCTGGCAGACAGGCTATAAAACCCAAGGTCATGGGCGCCACTGTAGCGCCCAAAAGAGGTTTGGGTATTGAACTCACCAGATGTATATTTAACTAGATTGTCAGGATTACCCAGCGCTGAATGGGTGATGATGTTGACTGCTCCCAGAAATGCATTGGAACCCTGGGTAACGGTATTCGTGCCTCTAACGACTTCAATTCGCTCAATGTCATCGATACTCAAAGGCAATGTTTCCCAAATAACGGCAGAGAACAGGGGTATATAAACTGATCGACCGTCAATCATTACTTCCATGCGCGGAGGAAATTTATCGCTCATACCGTGATATGAGACGGCGGATGCATTGGTTGATATATGGTATGACTGCAGGCCTGGTACCAAACGCATCAGTTCAGTAACATTCGTTGCACTGGATGCTTCAATTATTGCCCGATCAATTATTGTTACCGAGGCGGGAGCATCTTTTAATTGCTGGGGCAATCGGGTAGCCGCGAAAGTTACTTCGATATCATTAAGGTAGTCGAGTTCAGATAGCTCGCTTTGTGCTGCAGCCTGAAGAGAAAAAGTAGAGATGAAAGCGGCGGCACCCAAATTTAAAAGGGATGGATGCGAATCAATATATGGCATGGCTGCGGTGTATTCCTGAAATTAGGCTTGCTTAAATCCTTATGCCAACCCAAATAACAAAAGCCCCCATCAAAACTGCTTCGATAATAAAACCGTTGTGTTCGATTATCCATTGCATACTCATGACCTACAGCATGTTTATCTTTTCCTGATAAACATATGACCAGATATAATTAGTGGGAAGAATAATGATATGAATATACCGTATTTGGCTATATTGGTCGATTCGATAGGGGATAAGAAAATAATTTAAATCTAAACAATTGTTTTATTTGTTGTGCTGTTTTCATAAACACCAGTAATATTAGATAGCCCTATTAGTTTTTTTTCACTTTAAGGATCACAAACTTTTTATTGCTGGCGACGGTTAAGCAGTTACCAAAGAGTCGTTTTAGTTTGACGTGATATCCAAGATGGCGGTTCCCTATTACCCATAGCTCTCCCCCTGGCTTCAGCGCTATAAGAGATTCTTTAAACATCTGTACTGCAATAAAATCACCGATCGCATTTTGTTGGTGAAAAGGCGGGTTGTTTAGAATCAGATCACAACTATTAGGTACAATTCCCTTAAGGCAGTCTGTTACATAAAAACTTGCTTCTCTTCCGGGAAATGCTTTTGTGAAATTCTCTTTGGCTGATGCCACAGCCATGTATGATTCATCAACAAAGTTTATGATCGCGCCGGGGTTTGCTGATGCCGCCATTAACCCTACAATGCCGTTTCCACAACCCAGGTCGACAATTTGTTGATAGTGCTCGCTTACGGGAAGGTTTTCGATCAGAAAGCGAGTCCCTATATCTAGCTTTTCTCTTGAGAATACATTGGCATGGTTAAATATTACGTGGTCAGTATTTTCCAGCGTATAGGTTTTGGGGTAACTATTTTGAGGCGGATTTAGTGCGGGGTTAAACTGACTGAAAATTAATCGGGCTTTTTTTCGGGCGAGTGATGTTGTGGTGGTGCCAATGATGGATTCAAACAGTTGTAGTGTTGAGCTATGAATCCCTTTTACCATTCCCGAAGCAATCACTCGCGTATTTTCATCTATATATGGCCGAATTCGGTGCAGTTGGTCTTCTAGCTGTGCCAGACTTTTGGTTATCTTGAGTAATACCAGGTTATAGGGCTGGTTGACTTCACCGTACTCTCTTAACGAATCCCTGAATCCAATGTTACTTTCATCGATGCTATTTCCTTTTAGATTTATTAACAGCCCCTGATAGGCGATAAAAGAATCACTGACAACTATCGGCTTGGTTGCTGACAAGCTGCAGGACAGAGCTCCAAAGCTATCGTTGAGAATCAGTACATTACACTCTGCTGTCAGGAGTTGCTCTTCGTGCAGAAAGTTAATCAGATACTCGTCAGCGGCATCCCAGGCGCGTAACGTTTCTTTAGATCTGGTAGGGAAGCGGGAGAGTTTAAAATCTCCCAGAGGGGTAGCAAGGGTTTCCATCGTTATCCTGTGTCTAAAAGGTTGAGGGCGGAGTCGGCAGTGTTAATTTCGAGCGACGAGGTAAACGCCAGCCCCTATCATAATCCCGCCGGCACTCTGGTTTAGTCGTTTTACTGCCTGGTGAGAGTTGAACCTGGCACTGGCCCAGTGTGCGCAGATAGCAATTAGCATCAACCCAAGCATTAAAGCGACTAAGGTTAGCAGCCCTGCCAGTGCAATATCTCGACTATTCAGAACAGAAAGGTCCATGAAGGTGGGCAAAAAGGCGATATAAAAGAGGATGACTTTTGGGTTTGATACAGAGATCAGAAACCCTTGAATAAACTCGAGAGATGAACGCTTGTTTACACTCGACGTTGAAGTAGTGGGCTCAGGCTTGCTGGTAAAGAGCTTAACGCCCAGCCAGATGAGATAGGCAGCACCTAGCCAGCGAATAAGCGTAAATAGCCCGCCCCAGTGTTCGGCAATGGCGGCTAAGCCAAGGCAGGTAAGGGTTAGGTAGATAATATCGCTGATGGTCATGCCCAGTGCTAGCATAATGCAACGCTTAGGGCCTTCAATCATCGATTTAGCGAGGATGGCGAATACGCCGGGGCCCGGCGTTATACCGAAAATAAAAATAGCAATAAAAAAAGTGAGTGCGCTTTCAAAGGCCATGATCAGGTCTGTCTGTGAGTCGGCGGATAATTAGTTTACTCCCAGATAGCACACAGGGCTATCTGTGCTGAAGAATTAACAATCTACAGTGGCTTCGTTTAGCGGTAGGTCTTTTATACTCTCGTCCTTGCAAACACTGTTTTTTCCTGCAGATTTTGCACGATAGAGAGCCTTGTCTACGCGCTGAATGATACTGTTAATTGATTCTTTGGAGCTTAATTGGGCAACCCCAAAGCTACCCGTCACAGTTGTCGGTATTGAAGAGCCAAAATCATACCCCTGTAGTGCAAGACGAATCTTTTCAGCACTTTGAAAAGCTTGACAAAGATTCGATTCGGGAAGGATGATTAAGAACTCTTCGCCCCCCCAGCGACCATATACATCGGTCAAGCGGCAATGGGTTTGAAGTAAGTTAGCAACAGCTTTAAGTACGATATCACCTTCAAAATGGCCGAAGTGATCGTTGATTGATTTGAAATCATCCAAATCGAAAAATATAACGGATACCGGCCTGTTATACCGGGCTGCGATCGCGCTGCTTTCACTGAGCGCTTCGATTAATACCCGCCTGTTATTTAACCCGGTAAGTTGATCTTGTCGGGCCATTTTTTGTAATTGCAGGTTGTGTAGATGCATTATTCGGTAGCGGTAAGCTAAGAAAAGAAAGAGTAAGGCTGTACCTAAAAAAATTTGCCAGATCAGGGTGTAGTCGGTTTCATGTACAACGCTTACTTTAACCCAGCGGCTACTGATAGCATCACGCTCATTCTGGGTAATTGTAGCGATTGCTTTATCAATTATGCTTAAGAGGGGAGAGTCATGAAATTTGTGGCTGATAGCAACGCTGATATCCCAGTTATCTCTTACCTGATCAATAACTTTTATGCCAGATAGGTTGCTTCTTCTGATCGCTGAACTGATGCTATTGGGAGCATCTAGCATAGCGAGCACCTTAGCTTGTTTGAGTAAGGTTAAACCTTCTTCAATAGAGTTTACTTCAATGATTTGAGTGTTGGGGTAGCGGTTTTTAATGATTTCAATGAAAGCAGAGCCTGCCACTAACGCGATAGGTTGTTGAAAGATCTCTTTCAATGGGATGTCATCAGCGGTGCTTGAGTCGATAGCCAGTACAGCGGGCAGGCTCAGGTAGGCATCTGAAAAGTTCATGAAGTGGGCTCTGCCGGGTGTTTGCATCGCACCGCTGATGATGTCGCAGTCTGCCGCTTTCATGGCGTTAATTGTTTCTTTCCATGTTGAGTGGGTAACCGTTTTAAACTGAAGCCCGGTACGCTGACCGATCAGTTTTAAGTAATCAGGGCCTACGCCTTCATACTTGCCATTCGTTAGTTGACTGAATGGCGCTCTCAATGGGTCACCGCATAATTTAAGGGTTGGCTGGGTAGCGAGGAATAAGTGTTCTTTAATTGTAAGCGATAGCTGACTTTTTACTTTAGGCTGGTAAATAAAACGTTCAATATTGTAATCGGGAGAAATAAAATTAAACAGCAGGTAAAGTTGAGACATGACTTTTAGTTTTTCATGGTCCAGTGATCCGAAATTCCCTTCATCATCGAAGGCAAGTTTAGCGAGTTGTCGGCCTTCAAACGTCAGTGCAGCCTTAGAGCGATTCTGACTGTTGTATTCTGAAATAATCAGGTCAGCGGTTTCTTCTAGGTGATTAAAGGCATAGAGCCAACCCTCTATGGTCGCCTGACGAAACGCTTCTACCAATTTCGGGTCTTTTTGTAACAGCGCTTCAGAGGTAAACAACAGGTCAGAGTACATGCTGAAGCCAAACTCTTTTGGATGAAGGATGTTGTATTGCTCGCCTAACTGATCCATTTGAAAAGGCTCGTTTGATATGTAAGAGGCCATCGCATCGGTTTCCCCCTCGATCAGGGCGTTAATATCAAAACTGTGCTCTTGTCGGGTAAAGCTGCCAGTGTTGACTCCGGATTGGCGCAACATGGCGAGTAGTTCGACCTGTTTTTCTGCATCGGGGGTCATCATAATGCGTTTGTTTAATAGGTCAGCAGGTTTGGTAATTCCTGATTCTTTGGTGGTTAAAAGCATTAATGGGGAGTTTTGATAGGTTGCCATAAGAGCAACTATGCCTGCCCCTTTTATTCGCTGGGATAGGATTGTTGAGCGGCCTACTGCGAAGTCACGGCTACCGTTCAGGACTAGCTCTACAGGGTCTTCATTATTTTCAAATTCGTGGATTATAAGTTCAAGGCCAGCCTCCCGGTAAAACCCCTTATGTTTTGCCATATAGTAGCCAGCAAACTGGAACTGGTGTTTCCAGATTAATTGCAGACTGACAGGGGTAGGTTCTTCAGCGCTTTTACTTATCGATGTTAGCGCGGCGCCAAGTATAAATATAAGGAATTGTAAACTGCGGTTTAGCATAAATTAGTATCCAGGATGGATGGATAAAAAAGTGAAAGGCTAAATTTTTCTTCTTCCTGAAACCGCGTTGAAACAACAGGAGGGCATGTAAGCCGTCCATTCAATATAAACCATACCCGCTGGTGCTGCGTTACAAAATGAGTATTGTTTTTCAAACAGTTGTTGGTACTCGGGGTGGGTGTACATGCCCGTTAAGCAGAAACAGGCTGCACTATCGGTGGTGGTTGTGCGAAAATAGCGTCCCCAATTTTACTTAATATTATGGTAAGAAATAAATGTTCAAAATGATGCTTCGAGTAGTGGCTTTGATGCTTTTGGCTGGTTCAGTTTATGCAACTCCTGCTTTTGTCTTTACTGCTATACCAGATCAGGATGAAACCCAACTTAAGCAACGTTTTCAGAAGGTTGCTGATTATCTTCAGCAGGAGCTGCAGACAGAAGTTCGTTTTGTTCCGGTTAAATCATATGCTGCGACAATTACTGCCTTCAGAAATAATCAGGTCCAGCTGGCTTGGTTTGGCGGCCTTTCCGGGGTTAAGGCGCGTGAGTTGGTACCGGGCTCCCGAGCGGTCGCGCAGGGCGTCGAAGATCCTGACTTTAAGTCATATTTTATCGCGCATCAAAGCACAGGGCTGGATTCAGCAGAGGGCCTGCCTGAATCGATACGTGGGCTCACGTTTACATTTGGATCGAAAGGATCAACGTCAGGGCGTCTGATGCCGGAGTATCATCTGCGTGAACAGTTTGGCCAAAGCCCGGATAAAGTGTTTAGCCGGGTTGGCTTTAGTGGAAACCACTCGCGGACAATCGCACTGGTGGAGTCTGGCGCTTATCAGTTGGGAGCTCTGAACTATAAAGTGTGGGATGCGGCAGTAGAGGCGGGTAAGGTTGATACTTCCAAGGTGAAAGTAGTTTGGGAAACACCAACCTACCCTGATTATCAGTGGACCCTGCGAGGTGATCTTGATGCAGCATACGGTGAGGGTTTTACCGATCGTGTTGAGCAGGCGTTATTGAAGATGAATGATCCAGAACTATTGAGTAGCTTTCCTCGGCAGGGTTTTATCCCGGCGTCTAATGCCGACTTTGAACCGGTACGTAAAGTGGCTAAACAGATAGGCCTGCTGGACTGATGTCGACTCTGGCACTGCATGAGGCGTATTTGTCATATGGTAAGCACAGAGTCTTAGGGCCTGTAAATCTGGATGTTCGAGCAGGTGAACATCTGATTTTATTGGGTAAAAGCGGTTGCGGTAAATCAACGCTGTTAAACCACCTTTATGTTGCAAATCGAAGCGGCTGTGCGTTAATTCCTCAGGATCTGGGTTTGGTTGAAACCCTGAGTGTTTATCATAATGTCTATATGGGGCGATTGCAGCGTTACAGTGCCTTGCGGAATATCCTGAATTTGATTTTCCCTGCAAGAGGGAAGGTAGCAGAGGTTTCTCTACTGCTTGAACAGTTAGGTTTAGCGGAGAAGTGTTTTTCTGATGTAGCAGAATTGTCGGGTGGACAGCAACAGCGTGTTGCTGTCGCCCGGGCTTTGTATCAGGCGGCACCGGTGCTATTGGCCGATGAGCCTGTCTCTGCGCTGGATGGCCCGGAAGCGGATAGGGTAATGGCGTTGCTGGGTCAGTATTTCCCTACGGCGGTAATCAGCCTGCATGATGTCGATAGAGCGTTGCGATACGGTCAGCGCATTATTGCGATTCAGAATGGTGAACTGGTATTAGATGAGCCAGCAGAACGCCTTACTGTTGCTGCTCTGAATGAGTTTTATTGAAACAATGTTTTCCTCTCTTAATCGCGGACCTGGTGGCGTAAAAATTAGCCTGGGCTTTATGCTGGTGGCTATTGGATGCCTGTTCTTTGCGGATCTGGAAGTTTCCAGTCTTGATCCCTGGACAGAGATGCGACGTTTGGCTGAAGGTTTTTTTCATCCTAGCCTGATGCTACCGGGGGAAGTTTTCAAGGCTTTGTTATCTACGCTGGCGTTTGCGCTTGCCGGAGTTGCTCTGGCGGTAGTGGGTGGTTTTTTTCTGGCGTTGATGTTTCATAATGCACTTGTTCGCGGTTTTTGTGCGTTAGTGCGTTCTGTGCATGAACTATTCTGGGCGCTGATTTTTTTGCAGTTTTTTGGTCTTCATCCTTTGACGGGGTTGTTGGCCATTGCCATTCCTTATAGTGGTATATTCGCACGTATGTATGCTGAGATGCTGTCGCAGGCTTCAACTCAGCCGGCACAGGCCCTGCCTTTCGGTTCAGGCTATCTTAGCGTTCTACTATATACCCGCTTGCCGCTTGCCTGGCCCCATTTGGTGAGTTACACCTCGTATCGTTTAGAGTGTGGTATTCGTAGCAGTGCTATTCTTGGCTTCGTAGGGCTTCCTACCCTGGGTTACTATCTCGAATCGTCATTTTCACAGGGCTACTATTCAGAAGCAGCTGCGCTATTAATGCTTTTCTATCTACTCATAGCGACTAAAAAGCTCTGGCTTCGGCGCTGGAGTTTACCCCCGCTGCTCTTTGGTGCGCCTTTTTTTCTGGGAGAGGGTCTGCCTATCATCTGGGGGAATGCCTGGCGTTTTGTTTCAGAGGACATTGTTCCTGCACCACTTCGAAACAGTGACGTTGCATGGTCAGGGGGCAACGGGAATGAATTGTTCCAATGGGTTTCAAATATTATGCTGGATCAGGCGTTGCCCGGGATCTGGAATACGTTAGTGTTATCACAGATTGCGCTGGTCGTGACCGGTTTCTTTGCGTTGGTTATGTTTCCGTTGATCAGTCGTCACTGCTATCGACTGCCTGGCCGGCTCCCCGGGCATCTCTTGTTGGTAATTGCCCGCTCGACTCCGGAATACCTGTTGGCTTATATATTATTGCAGCTGCTAGGCCCTTCAATGCTACCGGCAGTGATCGCTTTGGCGATTCATAATGGCGCTTTGATTGGCTACCTTTCAGGGCGGCATAGCAATGAGCTAACATTGCGTCCTGATCTTCCTGAACGACGCTTGGATCGTTATTTTTATGAGCTATTACCCCGTATATACCCCTCTTTTCTCTCCTTTATGCTGTATCGCTGGGAAGTCATTATGCGGGAAACTGCAATTCTGGGTATCTTGGGTATTCATACCCTTGGGTTCTTTGTAGACAGTGCGATACAGGAAATTCGCTTTGATGTAGCCTTACTTTTAATTCTGATTGCTGCGCTCTTGAATATTTCTGTTGATATTTTTTCCCGGCGTATTCAACGATACATATAGTGCAAGATTTTCTGCAATGATGGCATGCTCCGGTGCTCAATTGATCCCCTCTATTTACGTCTTTCATCTAATGCTTTGAGAGCTAATTACTTGATAAATCAGCTCTAATACTTATTGTTCAACCTCATTTTGGGTATTCCCTCGTTGATAAGCTGGCCAGTCTGATGGTAGATTGCAGACAAATAAATAAATTAAACGTTTGTTTTGTCGGCGAGTTTTCGATTCTTGAATGTTGTCTCGTATACATTGTATTCCAC
>JAIBCZ010000163.1 GCA_024679645.1 Amphritea sp. | reverse complement strand
GAGGTCATTCTTTCAGGCTCTTTAGTACCTCTGGAGCCGGTACAGGCAGGAGACTTTATGCGGGTCTCTATCGGCGGTATCGGTTCTGCCTCAGTACGTTTTACCTGAAAACCGAAGTCTGAATAGCAGCGAATAAGTTGGGAAAAGAATATGAGTAAGAAATTGAAAGCCGCCATTATCGGCCCCGGTAATATCGGTACTGATCTATTGATGAAAATGATGCGCTCCGATTGGATCGAGCCGGTCTGGATGGTGGGCATAGACCCAGAGTCTGAAGGTTTAAAGCGTGCTCAAGAGTTTGGTATTAAAGTTTCCACGACCGGTGTTGATGGTCTGGTACCGCATGTATTGGAGGATGATATCCGCGTAGCGTTTGATGCGACCTCTGCATATGTGCATGCAGAAAATAGTCGGAAGCTCAACGAGTTAGGTGTGATCATGATCGACCTGACCCCGGCAGCTATTGGCCCGTTTTGCGTCCCTCCCGTGAATCTGGCTGATCATGCTAAGAATCTTGAGATGAACGTCAATATGGTGACCTGTGGTGGCCAGGCGACGATCCCTATGGTGGCGGCGGTTTCTCGCGTACAGGAAGTTGAGTATGGCGAAATTGTAGCCACCGTTTCATCTCGTTCGGTTGGTCCGGGTACACGTCAGAATATTGATGAATTTACCCGAACCACGTCGGGTGCGGTTGAGAAAGTTGGCGGCGCTAAGAAAGGTAAGGCGATCATCATTATCAATCCGGCCGAGCCGCCGCTGATGATGCGTGACACTATCCACTGTCAGACGACGGATACGCCTGATCAGGCTGCTATCACTGAATCTGTGCAGCAGATGGTGAAGGAAGTTCAGAAGTATGTTCCCGGATACAAACTGGTTAACGGACCTGTTTTTGATGGCAATAAAGTATCGGTATTTATGGAGGTAGAGGGTCTGGGTGACTTCCTGCCGAAGTATGCCGGCAATCTGGATATTATGACCGCGGCGGGTCTGCGTACCGCTGAGATGTTTGCAGAAGAAGCAGAGGCGGGCAGCATCGAACTGCCAGCCCGATAAGTGGAGGATAAGTGATGAGTATACAAGGTAAGAAGGTCACCCTTCATGATATGAGTCTGCGTGATGGTATGCACGCCAAGCGTCATCAAATCTCGCTGGATGAGATGGTCAACATCGCGACCGGTCTCGATGAGGCGGGTATGCCGTTGATTGAAGTTACTCACGGTGATGGTCTGGGCGGCGCTTCTCTGAATTACGGCTTCCCGGCCCATACTGATGAAGAGTATCTGTCTGCGGTGATACCGAAGATGAAGAATGCCAAAGTGTCTGCCCTGCTGTTACCCGGCATCGGAACGGTGGAGCATCTTAAGATGGCGAAGGATCTGGGTGTCAGTACTATCCGTGTTGCCACTCACTGTACCGAAGCTGATGTTTCTGAACAGCATATCGGCATGGCTGCGAAGATGGAGATGGATACCGTTGGCTTCCTGATGATGGCTCATATGGTCTCGGCTGAGAAAGTGTTGGAACAGGCGAAACTGATGGAAAACTACGGTGCTAATTGTATCTATTGCACCGACTCTGCGGGCTACATGTTGCCAGAAGAGGTTAAGCAGAAAATTGGCCTGCTACGTGCCGAACTCAACCCGAATACTGAGCTGGGCTTCCATGGTCACCATAACTTGGGAATGGGTGTTGCAAACTCTATCGCAGCGGTAGAAGCCGGCGCAAACCGAATCGATGGTTCCGTTGCCGGGCTGGGTGCTGGTGCGGGTAATACGCCACTGGAAGTTTTCGTTGCGGTATTAGACCGCATGAATGCTGACCACGGTATCGATCTGTATAAGATTATGGATGTTGCCGAAGACCTTGTCGTGCCGATGATGGATCACCCTATCCGACTTGATCGTGATGCGCTGACACTGGGGTATGCCGGTGTTTACAGTTCATTCTTGTTATTTGCTAAACGGGCAGAAGCAACCTATGGCATTCAGGCCCGTGACCTGTTGGTAGAACTGGGTCGTCGCGGAACGGTAGGGGGCCAGGAAGATATGATTGAAGATCTGGCACTGACAATGGCGAAAGAAAAGGGGCTTATCTGATGGCTGATGTTAAAGAAAATAAACTAACAAAAAAGCAGATTGAAGAGTTAGCCATTCATCTTGAAAATGCTGAGTTACAAGCCTATGACGTAACAAAAATTACCAATGATTTTCCGGATATGACGTACGAAGATGCTTTCGATATCCAGTGGGAGATTCGTCGCCGGAAAGAGGCACGTGGTAATAAAATCGTAGGTATGAAAATGGGCCTCACCTCCTGGGCGAAGATGTCGCAAATGGGAGTTGAGCATCCTTGCTATGGCTTCTTAGCGGACTACTTCTCGGTGCCTGATGGCGGCACCATCAAACACGATGAACTGATTCACCCTAAGATTGAAGCAGAGCTGGCATTTGTAACAAAAGCACCTCTGAAGGGGCCGGGTATACATATCGGTGATGTGCTGCGTGCGACAGACTTTGTGATGCCTGCCGTGGAAGTAATTGACTCACGCTATCGGGATTTCAAATTCGACCTTAAATCGGTTATTGCAGACAACTCATCCTCTGCCCGCTTTATCACTGGTGGACGAATGGCGGACGTTGCCGATCTGGATCTGAAAAATCTGGGTGTGGTCATGGAAGTGAACGGTGAAGTCGTAGAGCTTGGAGCGGGCGCCGCAGTATTGGGCCATCCGGCGGCATCAGTCGCGATGCTGGCTAATATGCTGGGTGAGCGGGGTGAAGAGCTACCCGCGGGTTCCTTTATTATGATCGGAGCCATTACTGCCGCTGTTCAGGTGAACCAGGGTGACTCATTCTGTGTTCGTTATCAGGGACTGGGCTCGATTTCTGGAAAGTTCGTATAAGTTCTGATCAGAGTTATCTCTGGTTATAACGCAGACATATGAACCAGGTGATTTTATATGACTGAAAGCTGCATTCAAAAGCAACTGACTTCACCGGGTGAAGAAGGCCCGGTGACGGTGAGCATTTCGCGTCAGGTTAAGTCTGGCTGTGAAAGTGCTTATGAGGCCTGGATCTCCGGTGTGATTGATGCTGCTTCCAGTTACCCGGGCCATCAGGGAAGTAATGTGTTGCGTCCCTCGGCATCCACGCAGAATCGTTATGTGTTGATTTATCGTTTTGATAGTTATGAAAATTGTCAGAACTGGGAATCATCTGCCCTGCGTGGGGACTGGCTGAACAAGTTGAATGGGCTAGTGGAAGGTGAGGCCGATGTACAGCGAGGGACTGGCCTGGAGTTTTGGTTTGACCTGCCAGAGCTGCCGGTTAATAAACACCCGTCTCCCCACAAGATGGCGTTGGTGTTGATCAGCGTAGTCTATGGGCTGGTTATAGCCCTGAATATGTTGTTGGCGCCACTGTTGGTGGACGCTGGGTTATGGTTAAAGTCTGCCGTGATTGTGGTGTTGCAGGTGCTTCTGATGACGTATTTAGTGATGCCAAGGGTCACCCGATGGTTAAAACACTGGTTATACCAGTAAGGAAAAAATAATGCCGATAGTAAGTATTAATATAATTGAAGGTCGCTCTGACGAGCAGAAGGAAAGGATGATTGATGCGGTCAGCGATGCGCTTGCCAGTTCGTTGGATGCGCCGAAAGAGAGTGTGCGGGTGATGATTAACGAGATGCCTAAGCAGCATTTTGGTATCGGCGGACAGTCAGCAAAGAAGCTCGGTAAATGAGACTACTAAGTCTATAAAACCTCCTGATCAGGAGGTTTTTTTTTGGCTAATTAAATAACAGTTTTTGATCCAATGCCTTGATCAGTTTGTAGCCTGTAATCGTGCTCACTAACAGACCCTGGAAACAGGCTGGCAACACCCGTTTATGCGGTGTTTTGGCTTGAGTACTGCAAAGGGGTGTGTATGACGAAACGACCGCTTATCCCGGAAATGATTGTTTGATGATTTGCTTAATCATTTGCTGAAAAGTTTAATTATTTAATTAATGAAAGAGTATTTATACCGATTTTCTGCGTAATAAATTTCAATAGTAAATATGATTTTTTATCTTAACCTTCTGAAAAATAAGGGTTTAAAATTATTTTGTTGATCTTGATCATGTTCTGGCACAAGGGTTGCTCTTAACCACTATAGCGATTTTATAAAACTGTGTGGTGTCGTAACAATGAGAGCAATAAATACAATAAGGCTCCAGAAAATTGATCAACAGACGAAACGTAAAGTAGGTCAGGCTGTTTCTGGTTTTAAATCGGCTGCACTTCTGACGTCGATAACCTTGCCGTTGTTATTAACCGGCTGTGAAGCGCCCTTGAATCTGGAAGGCATAGAACAGGAAAAAAATAAGTCAGTACGACGTACTGATCAGCTGCAGGCGCTGGCCATCAGTAAAGATGTCATTGTCGTGGTTGGCTCTGATGGGGTGGTGTTGACTGGTCATTCTCCAACCCTTGACTGGCAGCGTCAGGAGCTTGAAACAAAGCCTAATTTTGTTGCCGTTGAAACCTGTCCCGATGACAGTCTGATCGCGTTAAGTATGGAACATCAGTTATGGATCAGTGATGACCAGGGGACCAGCTGGCGCAGTAGTGATATTCCTACCTTCGAAAGCCTGATATCAGTGACCTGCGGTCCGGACAATAGTTACTGGGCAACGGGTAGCTTCAGCACCCTGATGAGCAGTCAGGATAAAGGTGCCAACTGGACTGAGTTGAGCCTGAATGAAGACGCAACAATCTCAAGCGTACAGTTCTTTGATCAAGATAACGCTGTAGCGGTAGGTGAGTTTGGTTTTATGGCCCGCACTGAAGACGGCGGCCAGAACTGGGCGATTCAAGAACCTATTCCTAATGAATTTTTCCCTTTAGGTAGTTACTTCAGCGATGCCGACACCGGTTGGGTCGCTGGCTTGGGTGGCACCATTCTTTCTACCGCTGACGGTGGTCTGACCTGGAACAAGCAGGCAACGCCCACAGAGTCTCCAATCTATAGTTTCTACGCCAATAAAACCCGGCTATTTGCCTTTGGTGATCACGGTACCGTATTAGAAAAGCAGGACGATGCGTGGCACAAGCTGGATGCCCCGAAGATTCCGGTTTATCTGCGAGCCGGTAAACAGATTGACGAAAAGCGGCTGCTGGTCTCCGGAGGCTGGGGCGCATTATTTACAGTTGATATCTGAACGGTCCGGGCGGTCTTAGAAACATCACTGACTTAACAATAATAATTTTGGAATGACGGATATGTCTGATAAAGCATCTGCACAATCCCATAAGCTTACTCACCTGTTGCATAACCTGGATGAGCGTATTTTTCACCATCCAAAGGTCGTGCT
>JAIBCZ010000042.1 GCA_024679645.1 Amphritea sp. | reverse complement strand
GATTATTTATTTTCATTGCATTTGTTGAATTGTAACAGTAATATGCCTGCCACGTTGATGCGGGGTGGAGCAGCCTGGTAGCTCGTCGGGCTCATAACCCGAAGGTCGTCAGTTCAAATCTGGCCCCCGCTACCAACGTATAAAATCAGGCTAGCCGAAAGGTTGGTCTTTTTTTTGTTTAAAATTCAGCGTGTTATAGCTGGCACAGAAGCGTCGGGATCGGCTCTTTATAAGGGCAGGAAGGTGTTAGTTTAAATCTAGCCCCCACTACCAACGTAATAATTAAAGGTGTATCGAAAGATATGCCTTTTTTTGTGTCTGGAATTTGTGGTCTTATGAAGAAGGGTATCGGATTCGGCTATTTATAGGGTAAGGAAGATTAATGGTTCATAAGTTGTGCTTGGGGCTCAATTTGAATTGAGGTGCAAATCGTTGAAGTCGAAAGGAGGTAGATATCGCCTGGTGACTATTAATATAGGGTGTCATCGCGGGGCCTGGATGAAGCTTTGGTTTATAGCTTATGTGCCAGCTAGCGTGAAGAGTTGAGTCGGGCTACAGGACTAAAAGTTGCTGATAGATCAAATGGTTATCATAGACTTAGAATTCTTTGTGCAAGACACTAAGATTATTTGTTGTAAAAGCAGCTGAAATTTAGTTAATATGTTAACAAATAAGTGGTCTGATATGTTTCGCTTCAGTCTGGATCGAATAGAAATAAGAGGAAATTGAAATGGGTAAACTGGCACTGGTTGCGAAAATTACACACGTTCCAAGCATGTATCTGTCTGAGCTGGATGGTCCGCAAAAAGGTTCGCGCCAGTCAGCTATTGATGGGCATATAGAAATCGGAAAGCGCTGTCGGGAACTTGGTGTCGATACCATCGTTGTTTTTGATACGCATTGGTTGGTGAACGCTAACTACCATGTTAACTGTGCGCCTCATTTCAAAGGAAATTACACCAGCGGCGAGCTGCCACACTTCATCTCTAATATGGAGTTTGAATATGATGGTAACCCTGAACTGGGTAAGCTTCTGGCTGCTGAATGTACCCAGCAGGGCGTAGAAACCCTTGCCCATGATAAGACTTCATTAGGGCCAGAGTACGGCACTATTGTGCCTATGCGCTATATGAATGAAGATCGCCATTTCAAGGTTATCTCTGTTTCTGCTTTGTGTACGGTCCATTATCTGAATGATTCTGCTCGACTGGGTTGGGCAATGCGTGAAGCGATTGAGAAGCATTATGATGGTACTGTCGCGTTTTTGGCCAGTGGTTCTTTGTCGCATCGTTTTGCCCAGAATGGCCAGGCACCTGAATTTGCCAACAAAGTCTGGAGTCCGTTCCTGGAGACGCTAGATCATGAAGTAGTTGAGATGTGGAAACGTGGCGACTGGAAAACGTTCTGTGAGATGTTGCCTGAGTATGCTGCGAAAGGTCATGGTGAAGGCTTTATGCACGATACTGCAATGATGCTTGGGGCGTTGGGCTGGTCTGGCTATGAAGGAAAATCTGAAGTGCTTACGCCATATTTTGGTAGCTCAGGTACTGGTCAGATTAACTGCGTCTTCCCGGTTACTGAGCAGGATGGTTCTGCGGTGCCAGGCCCACAGGCATCAGAAACTAAAAGTTTCGAACCGGGTTCAAGCCGTTTGTGAATCAAGGGTAAAAGACGCTTTCTGAATGACTATAAGGCTTGCTTCGGTAAGCCTTTTTTGTGTCTAAAGCGTGCTGCACCGTGTTTAAGAGTGCTTTAGCATCATGCTTACAGCGGTATCGACCATCTCTTTCAAATGGCTCTGTTCGGTATAGATACCATCATTTAACAGACGGCATAGCCCATGAAGGGTTGCCCAGCAAACCTGGGCTGTTCGCAGCGTTGAGTCCCCGGAAAGAATGATATTCTGATTGGACAGATCTTCGATCCAGTTAAGCCAGCTTTTGAAATGCTGCCGAGATCTGTTTTGCAGTGATTCAGTGGGAGTTCCATTGCGCCATATTTCACGGCCAAACATCAGGTCATATTGCTCTCGGTGCCGATGGGCAAGTTCAATATACGTATGTACATACTGGGTAAATACCCTTCTCAGAGACTCTGGCTCTTCCTCGGTTCTAGCTTCAAGCAGTAGTTTTTCAACTCTTTCAAATCCTTGCTCAGCTATCGCGCAGAGAAGTACGTTCTTATCCTTAAAATGGTGGTAGGGAGCAGTTCGGGATACGCCTACGCGATCAGCCAGCTTGCGCATAGAAAGGCTCTCAGTACCCCCCTCTGAAATCATCTCTGTGGCCATTAAGAGCAGTGATTGATAGAGGTCGCCATGATGGTAATGACGGGATGTCGGTGTGGAATCTGTTTGTTTCATTCGGGCAATCTAACAATCAATCTTGACAGTGTCAAAATATCGCTTTATCTTGACGCTGTCTAGTTTGCTTTTTCTTTAGCTACCTAAGAGCAAAATCGATTTTAAAAAATAGAATAAAAAGAGTGAGGAATTTGAAATGAGCGGCCCTTCTACCGGTTACCCCAACCTACTTGCCCCCCTTGATCTGGGGTTTACGACACTCAAAAATAGGGTGCTGATGGGCTCAATGCACTTAGGTCTGGAAGAAGCGCCGAATGGCTTTGAACGCATGGCAGCGTTCTATGCTGAGCGGGTTAGAGGGGGGGTTGGTCTGATTGTAACCGGCGGTATTTCGCCTAACAGCGAAGGTGGGGTCCACTCTGGTGCAGCTCAGATGACCTCTGAAAAAGATGTAAACAACCACCGAATTGTCACGGAAAGTGTGCATGCAGAGGGTGGTAAAATCTGTATGCAAATACTGCATACCGGGCGCTATGCCTATAACCCGAAACTTATTGCTCCCTCTGCGATACAAGCGCCAATTAATCCATTTCCACCTCATGAAGTCTCGGTTGAAGAGATTGAGCAGCAGATTGAAAATTTTGTTTGCTGTGCCGGTCTTGCTCAACAGGCGGGCTATGACGGTGTTGAGGTGATGGGGTCAGAAGGTTACTTCATAAACCAGTTTATCGCCCTTCGTACTAACCAGCGAGACGATGACTGGGGTGGTGATTATGACAACCGTATCCGTTTTGCTGTTGAAGTTGTGAAGCGTATACGCCAGCGAGTGGGAAAAGAGTTTATTATCATTTTCAGGTTGTCGATGCTTGATTTGATCGAAGATGGTAGTAGTTACGAAGAGGTGGTCGTTTTAGGCAAAGCGATAGAACAGGCCGGGGTTACTATTATTAATACCGGTATAGGGTGGCATGAAGCGCGTATCCCAACAATCGCAACGAAAGTACCCCGGGCGGCATTTACTTGGGCTACCGCTAAAGTACGTCAGGCGCTCTCAGTGCCGGTGATCACTTCAAATCGAATCAATATGCCTGAAATAGCTGAGCAGGTTCTGGCTCGTGGCGATGCTGACATGGTTTCCATGGCACGGCCTTTCCTGGCAGATCCTGAGTTTATCCTCAAGTCCGCAGAGGGGCGTAGCGATGAGATCAATACCTGTATCGGTTGTAATCAGGCCTGTCTGGATCATATCTTTGTTGGCAAACTAACTAGCTGTTTAGTTAATCCTCGCGCCTGTCATGAGACCGAGTTGAAGATAATTGCAACGGATAATCCTAAAAATCTCGCCGTTATCGGTGCAGGCCCCGCGGGCCTTGCTTTCGCTACCACCGCGGCTCAGCGAGGTCACGGTGTCACTCTGTTTGATTCAGCTGAAGAGATTGGCGGGCAGTTTAATATAGCTAAGCAGATTCCCGGTAAAGAAGAGTTTAATGAAACGCTACGCTATTTCAGTCGCCGTATTGAGTTGGATGGCGTGGCACTCAAGCTGGGACATCGGGTAACAATGGATGAACTACAGCGGAGTGATTTTGATGAAGTTGTCATTGCCACAGGTATTACTCCCCGTGTGCCTGATATTGAAGGTCACAATCACCAGAAAGTTTTAAGTTATCTTGATGTGATCAGAGGGGCTGCTGTGGGGAGTTCTGTTGCTGTCATTGGTGCGGGGGGAATAGGTTTTGATATCAGTGAATACCTGACCCATCAGGGCGTATCAACCAGTCAGGATATCCCCGCGTTTATGCGTGAATGGGGTGTGGATATGAGTCTTCAAGCCCGGGGTGGCGTAAAGGGGGTTCAGCCTGAGGTGGAGCCAGCGGCCCGACAGATTTATCTGTTACAGCGTAAAGCCTCTAAAGTAGGTAATGGGTTGGGGAAAACCACTGGTTGGGCGCATCGGCTGGGTTTGAAGAAACGTCAGGTTGAAATGTTATCCGGTTGCGAATATCAGCGAATTGATGATGCAGGTTTGCATTTGGTAGTGAATGGTGAAGATCGGCTGTTGGAGGTGGATAACGTTATTTTCTGCGCTGGGCAGGAGTCGCTGCGGGAGTTGGCAGAGGGGCTGAATAAGCCGTTCCATCTGATAGGTGGGGCAGACCTGGCCACAGAGCTGGATGCAAAGCGGGCAATTGATCAGGGTACCCGGTTGGCTGCTGAAATCTGAAAGCCGGTAGTAAAGTAGGTCTGTTTTGGATGGAGGTGTAAATTGGGCTTTTTTAACTTATGAACAGGTGGCTCGTTGCGCTTAGCATAGGGGCGACATTAGAATACCTGAATACTTGTTGATAAGTATTCAGGTGTTTTTTTAGATTGAACATCCGCCATAACCGTTTTTGGCATTGTATTGTTGATGATATTCTTCAGCTCTCCAAAACTCTGTAGCTGGAGTGATCTCTGTGACTATAGGATTGCCGAAGATACCACTCTTATCGAGTACAACCATACTCTGTTCAGCCATAATTCGCTGATGGTCGTCATGGTAGAAAATAGCCGATCTGTATTGGTCTCCGATATCGGGTCCCTGCTGATTCAGGGTGGTAGGGTCATGCATCTGCCAGAAGATGTCCAATAACGTATCGTAGCTAATCTGTTGCTCGTCAAATTCCAGTTGTACCACTTCGGCATGTCCGGTGCCTTTGCGGCATAGCTCTTCATAGGTCGGATCGCTTGTGTGTCCGCCCATATAACCGACAGCTGTTGAGGTTACTCCGGAGGTGCTGGCGAAGCGGGATTCAACACCCCAAAAGCATCCTGCTGCAAATGTTGCGGTTGGCATACGACTGCTCCTCTTGTTATTTTGAAATATCCCTATTAAGACAAAAGTTCTTAATAAATAGTTCTGTAAACTATCTTCAATTCTAGACGGAATATTAACCTATTTGGGGATTTTTATTTAATTCAGTATGCAGATTTATGTTTTATGATACTAGTGTTGGTTTTTGGTGCGGTGCGGTATTTAATTGCTCTTCTTAAGCGCCAAATGGCTCTGGTTTACATAGCTGTTTTGTTTTAACTTGCTGATATTTAATGCTTTGTTTTATTGTTGGTGTGTTGTTTGCTTTGGTTTTTTCAGGTAATTGAGTTTTTTGCGCTGCAAAAATAATCTGTCTGGAGAACTGTTATGAAAAAGCTTACTAAAACACTTATAGCGTCTGCTCTGCTTTCTGCCTCGGCTGCAAGCTTTGCTGGTGTATCAGCTAACGTTGGAGCTATGAGCGATTATTGGTTCCGTGGTCTTGATCAGTCTGGTGATAATGGTAATGCCAGCATGATGGGTGGGCTGGATTATGAAAGCGATAGGGGCTTCTACGCAGGTACCTGGCTAGCTTCTCTACCCAGTGACCTGGAGTATGATCTGTATGCGGGCTATAACGGTTCAATTGAGGACTTTAGTTATGGTGTTGGGATCATTGCCTACCTATATGACAATTATGAGGGCGACTATTTAGAGTATAACCTGAGTGCAGGTTATGGCCCGGTCTCTGTTTCTTACAATATTGGTACTCTGGATGAACCCGGTGCGGCTGATGTTGATTACACTTTTGCCAGTATTACAGGTGAATATGAGGGGGCATATCTGACATATGGTGTATATGGCAATGATGTCGATGGTTCGTATTTTGAGGCTGGATACGGAATGACCTATGAAGGTCTGGATATGTCTGTTGCTGCCATTTTCCCGGATGATGATAATTCAGCGGATGCCTGGGTAAGTGACTCCGATAAACTTACATTTACTATTAGCAAGAATTTCGATCTGTTCTAACCGTGATGGTTTAAAAGAGCAGATATCTTTTGTTAATAAAGCTATCAATTTTCCCTTGTGTAGAGGCAGGGGGCATTAAAAAAACCGGCCTGGGTTTAACTCCAGTCCGGTTTTTTTGTATCAGCCTGATTCATTAGTTGGCTAATGCATCCAGTTTCTGTTTTAGCAGCCCCTGCACCTGTCCCGGGTTAGCTTTGCCCTGAGAAGCTTGCATCACTTTACCCATGAAAAATCCAATCATCTTGCCGCGCTTATCCGGCTCAGCATTAACGTACTGATCAACCTGGGGTTGGTTGTCGCTGATGACTTCATCAACCAGAGACTCGATTGCACCTGTATCGGTTACCTGTTTAAGGCCTTTAGCTTCAATAACCTCATCAGCATTGCCCTCGCCGGCCCACATTGCTTCAAATACCTGCTTAGCAATTTTTCCGGTGATGGTATTGTCTTTGATGCGAAGCAATAAACCACCCAGCATCTCAGCGGTTACCGGAGATACTGTGATATCGGTATCATGTTGATTCAGATGCTTTGATAGCTCACCCATTACCCAGTTGGCTGCCAGCTTTGCGTCGCCAGCGGTATTGGCTGTGGTTTCAAAAAAGCCACCGAGTTCACGGTAAGCGGATAAGACCATTGCATCGTAATCGCCTAGCTTGAATTGCTCAATAAAGCGGGCCTTACGGGCATCCGGTAGTTCTGGCAAACAGTTGCGGATCTGCTCTACATAGTCATCATCGATAACGATCGGCAACAGGTCTGGGCAGGGAAAGTAACGGTAATCGTTGGCTTCTTCCTTGCTCCGCATAGAGCGGGTTTCATCTTTGTTTGCATCGTAAAGGCGGGTTTCCTGAGTGATGGTGTGGCCATCTTCAATCAGGTCTATCTGACGTATTATCTCTCCTTTAATTGCTTTTTCGATAAAGCGGAAGGAGTTGATGTTTTTAGACTCAGTACGGTTGCCTAGTTTCTCTTCGCCTTTGGGGCGTACAGAGACGTTGCAGTCACAGCGGAAGGAGCCTTCGGCCATATTGCCGTCGCAAATTCCCAGATTAGTGACGATAGCGTGGATTTTCTTAACGTAAGCGACGGCTTCTTCAGCACTACGCATATCCGGTTCAGATACTATTTCCAGCAGAGGTGTACCTGCCCGGTTAAGGTCGATACCGGTCATGCTGGGGAACTCTTCATGCAAAGATTTACCCGCATCTTCTTCCAGGTGTGCCAGGGTCACGCCGATCCGCTTAGTGGAGCCACCTTCCAGTTCGATATCGATATGGCCAATGCCGACGATAGGGTGGAACAACTGGCTGGTTTGATAGCCTTTTGGCAGATCTGGATAGAAATAGTTTTTGCGGTCGAAGACCGAGGTATGGCCTATGTCAGCTTCAATGGCGACACCGAACATAACCGCCATGCGCAGCGCTTCTGCGTTAAACACCGGCAGGGTGCCAGGCAGTGCCAGGTCAACCGCACATGCCTGGGTGTTTGGCTCGGCACCAAATGCGGTGCTGGCGCCGGAGAATATCTTGGACTTAGTCGCCAGTTGGGCGTGAATCTCAAGCCCGATGACTGCTTCCCATTCCATCTTGTAAACCTCTTCTTGCAGTCTGTTGTGATATTTGCACAAATACGACTGCGTTATATTCTGTATCTACGTGCTGTTGTTATGCAGCGTTTAGCTTGTTGGCGCCTGTTTATGCCAGTCAGTTGCTTGCTGGAACTGATGTGAAGCATTTAAAAGGCGCTCTTCAGCAAAGTAGTTTCCGATCAACTGAAGGCCAACAGGAAGCCCGTTAGCAAAACCGCAGGGGATCGACATTCCAGGCATACCTGCAAGGTTAAGGGAGATGGTAAAAATATCTTCCATATACATCGCAATTGGGTCAGACGATTTTTCGCCTAGCTTAAAGGCAGGGTGCGGGGTGGTGGGCCCCATAATAATATCGACTTCAGACAGTGCGTTAACGTAATCCTGTTGAATCAGTCGACGAATCTGTAATGCTTTCTTGTAATAAGCGTCGTAGAAGCCTTCGGAAAGCGCGTAAGTGCCTACCATAATACGGCGTTTAACCTCTTCGCCAAAGCCTTCGCCCCGGCTGCGTTTGTACATGTCTTCCAGGTCTGTTGGCTCTTCACAGCGGTGACCGTAACGAACCCCGTCGAATCGGGATAGGTTAGAGGAGGCTTCAGCTGGTGCAATGATATAGTACGCTGGAATAGCTAACTGGGTGTTTGGCAGGCTGATCTCTTTAACCGTTGCGCCCAGTGCTTCGAACTCGCGAATCGCGTTCTGTACCTGAGTGGTGATCTGCGGATCAATTTCTCCGGAGAAAAACTCTTTCGGCAGGCCGATTTTCAGTCCTTTCAGGGAATCGTTGAGTGCCAGGGTGTAATCCGGTACTGCTTTATCGATACTGGTTGAGTCTTTTGGATCGAACCCGGCCATTACGTTGAGCATCATCGCGTTATCTTCGGCAGTGCGTGCCATCGGCCCGCCCTGATCCAGTGATGAAGCGTAGGCGATCATGCCGTAACGGGAGACCCGGCCGTAGGTTGGTTTCAGGCCGGTAATGCCACACAGGGCTGCGGGTTGTCGAATTGAGCCGCCAGTATCAGTACCGGTTGCAGCCGGTGCCAGGCGGCCAGCTACAGCCGCTGCCGAGCCCCCGGATGAACCGCCAGGTACGCAGTCATTATTCCATGGATTGCGGGCCGGACCGTAGAAGCTGGATTCGTTGGAGGAGCCCATCGCAAACTCGTCCATATTGGTCTTGCCCAGACTTACCGCGCCAGCCGTGTTGAAGTTCTCAATCACGGTGGCGTTGTATGGCGAAACGAAGCTATCCAGCATGCGGGAGCCACAGCTGGTCCGTACACCCTGGGTGCAGAATATATCTTTATGAGCAATAGGCAGGCCGGTAAAGGTACCAGCCTCTCCAGCTGAGCGGCGCTGGTCAGCGGCTTCAGCCTGGGCCAGTGCCTCTGTTTCAGTGACCGTAATAAAACTGTTCAGAGCGCCGTCTTCGGTCTTTATACGATCAAGGTAGCTGCGGGTTAGCTCAACACTGCTAAATTCACCGCTTGCTAACCCCTGCGCCAATTCGGCGAGTGTTTTCTCAAACATAATGTTAATTGATCCTTAAACAGGTATTGGGTTCGGGGTTATTCGATTACTTTTGGAACCTGAAAGAGTCCCGCTTCAACGGCCGGAGCAACCGTTTGTAAGTGGTCGCGCTGATTACCCTCAGTTACTGCGTCGCTGCGTAAACGCTGAATAGCATCCATCGGGTGAGCCATTGGCTTAATATCCGTGGTATCTATGGCTTGCATCTGATCGACAAGATCAAGAATGTCGGTCAGATTCTCAGCATATTCCTGAATATCCTGTTCGGCGATATTTAATCTCGCCAGATGCGCGATCTTTTCGACGTCAGAGCGGTCTAAAGACATGATTGAATTCTCATTGCTGTGGTATTTGGTCAGATAACTAAATAAAGCGCTACGTTAACACATTTGCAGCTTGCCCAAAATCCCCGCCATTGCTACAGTGGGCCTGTTTTTTTGATCAAGTGAATGTGCAGTCGCACAATCTAAGGCGGACAACCGATGTTTAAGAAGATTCGAGGGCTTTTTTCCAGTGACCTATCTATTGATTTGGGCACGGCCAATACCCTTATTTATGTTCGCGATAAAGACATTGTCCTGAATGAGCCTTCTGTGGTCGCCATTCGTCAAAGCAGTAATGGCGCACAAAAAACCGTTGCTGCAGTTGGTACTGATGCAAAACGGATGCTAGGTCGTACTCCAGGGAATATCACCGCCATCCGGCCGATGAAAGATGGTGTTATCGCAGATTTTCATGTGACTGAGAAGATGCTGCAGCATTTTATTAGCAAAGTACATGATAATAGCTTTCTGACACCAAGCCCGCGGGTTTTGGTGTGCGTTCCCTGTCAGTCGACACAGGTTGAGCGACGTGCAATTAAAGAGTCAGCGATGGGCGCAGGTGCCCGTGAGGTTTACCTGATTGAAGAGCCGATGGCGGCAGCGATCGGCGCTGGACTACCGGTTGATGAAGCAAATGGTTCGATGGTTGTGGATATTGGTGGCGGTACTACTGAAATCGCAATTATCTCACTGAACGGTATTGTTTACGCTGAATCAGTTCGCGTAGGTGGTGATCGCTTTGATGAAGGTATTGTTACCTATATTCGTCGTAACTACGGCAGCCTGATCGGTGATGCAACGGCTGAACGGATTAAGCAGGAAATCGGCACCGCATACCCAACCTCTGAAACTTTTGAGATCGATGTGCGTGGACGTAACCTTGCCGAAGGTATTCCCCGTAGTTTCACGCTCAATAGCAACGAAATTATGGAAGCGTTGCAGGAGCCACTGTCGGCTATTGTTCAGTCGGTAAAAAGTGCGCTGGAACAATGCCCGCCTGAGTTGGCATCTGATATTGCTGAGCGCGGTATCGTACTAACCGGTGGTGGAGCTTTGCTGCGCAATCTGGATAAGCTGATTAGCGAAGAAACCGGCTTGCCGGTAATCGTTGCTGAAGATCCTCTGACCTGTGTTGCTCGTGGCGGTGGTCGTGCGTTGGAATTGCTCGATAAGCACGCGTTTGAGTTGCTGACTTTTGAATAAGCCTGAATGAATTGAATGGTTGATTTTTCCAGAATAACGGAACAACTTCGACAGGAGGTGTTCTATCGCTAGTATCTTCATTAGCGGGTCCCTATGGACCCGCTTTATCGTTCTGTTGCTACTGTCTGTCGTATTGATTGTTCTGGACCTGAAGTGGTCCAAAATGAATCAAACCCGGTCCAATCTGTCTTTGTTAATCACTCCGCTGCAATGGATTGTGGATGCGCCTGCTCAGGTAGCAGATGAACTCAGTGATGTTTTTGTGACCCGTAGTCAGCTAACCGATGAAAATCGGCGTTTGCGTCAGGAAGCTTTGTTGTTAAAGCAACGGGTTCAGCAAGTCGCCTCTCTTACGGCTGAAAATGTTCGTTTGCGTGAATTGTTAGATGGTCGCCAACGGCTTGATCAGGATGTGTTTTTAACAGAGTTGATTGGTGTTAACCCTGATCCTTTTCAGCACCAGATTGTGCTTAATCGGGGGTCAGAAGATCATGCGTATGTGGGACAGGCTGTCCTTGATTCCGGTGGAATCATGGGGCAGATTGTTGAGGTTAGTCACTATACCAGTCGGGCAATGCTGATTACCGATTCCCGGCATGCGATTCCTGTTGAGGTAAATCGTAATGGTTTCCGTTCAATTGCACTGGGCAATGGCTCTGTTAATCAGTTAGAGCTGGTACATGTGCCCGATACCGCTGATATTCGTGAAGGCGATCTGTTAATTTCATCTGGATTGGGGGCGCGTTTTCCCCGGGGTTATCCTGTTGCTCGGGTGTCCAGTGTACAGCGCGATCCCGGGCAGCCTTTTTCTATTGTTAAGGCTAAACCTGCCGCTATGCTGAATAAGAGCCGTCATATTTTGTTGGTCGATATTCCGCAGGTAGCGGAGTTGCCTGTTGAGCTGAAGCAGGCCAGTCCAGAGAAGGTCACACCGGATCAGATGGGTATTGAAGAAGCGGAGAGCAGTGTTGAGCAGTAAACGGGGTGGCGGCTCGATTATTCTGGCAACCTTTTTAGTGGGTTATATGCTTAGTCAGTTACCTCTGCCTCAGTTTGCTGAATGGTTCCGGCCGGAATGGGTAGCGATGATTCTGATCTATTGGGTGATGGCATTGCCTGAACGTGTAGGCTTGGGCACTGCCGCACTGGTAGGGTTAGGGCTTGATCTGATTAAAGGCAGCCCGATGGGGTTGAATGTCCTATCTTTGCTGATTATCACCTATCTGACTCTGTTGCTGTATAAACGTTTGAGAATGTTCCCTCTTATACAGCAAGCGGTTATTGTGATGATGCTGGTGGGCATCAATCAATTGATTTTTAATTGGGTTCATAATTTGATGGGAACCCGCAGTGATAGTTTAATTTTTTTGCTGCCAGCGTTGATGAGTGCGATTTTATGGCCCTGGCTATTTGTAATCCTCAGAGGGTTGCGTAGAGCATTCAGGGTTGCCTGATTTATCAATAGAGGCCGTGTAAGTGATAGAGTTTGATAAAGCTTGCTTAGAAGTATCCGGCGTTAAAAAGAATGCTTCTGAATTAATTCTCGCGTCTGCCTCTCCTCGTCGTTTGGAACTTCTGCAACAAATCGGCGTGTCTTGCGTTGTAAAGCCTGTGAATATTCCAGAAATACCTTTGCCTGATGAGGCTCCCAGAGCGTTTGTTGAACGATTAGCGAGAGAGAAAGCTAGCGCTGGCTTTCAACGATCCGGTTCGGGGGCTATTGTGTTGGGTGCTGATACTGTCGTGGTTGCGGGTGACCGTATTTTGGGTAAGCCTGTCAGTAAGCAAGATGCCATTGAGATGCTACAGCGATTATCCGGTGATAAACATCAGGTGATGACCGCTGTTGCCGTAATGGATCGGGAACGAATTGTTACTCAGGTAGTCACTACAGAAGTAACTTTTCGTGTTTTGAATCAGTCGCTGTGTGAACGGTATTGGAACACGGGGGAGCCAAAAGATAAGGCGGGTGCTTATGGAATTCAGGGACTTGGCG
>JAIBCZ010000090.1 GCA_024679645.1 Amphritea sp. | reverse complement strand
TCGGTTTCGGCATCCCGGGGCTGGGGCTGGCTGGCAGAAGGCTTTGGTTATTTTAAGCAAAACCCGGTTGCCTGGATTGTCGCAATGATTGTCTGGGTGATTCTCTCCTCGGTATTGAGCTTTATTCCTTTAATTGGCTCATTGGCGGTTACGCTGTTGTCTCCGGTTGTGTCGGCGGGCTTTATGCTGGGGTGCCGCGAGCAAGAGGAGGGTGGGGATTTCCGTATCGGCCACCTGTTCAGTGGTTTCAGCAATAATGTTGGTCAGTTGATATTGGTTGGGTTGCTGTATTTAGTCTCCATAATCGTTGTCGTTGTTGTCATTGCTATGTTCGCCGGCGGCGCTGCCTTTATGCTAGGTGATGGCCTGAATAATATGGGGCCGGATATGGCCTCGGCGATGATCATACCTATTCTGATTGGTTCATTGTTTATTATTCCGGTGGTGATGGCCTATTGGTTTGCGCCAGCGCTGGTTGCGCTGAATGATATTTCGGCTATCGCAGCCATGAAGATGAGCTTCAGTGCTTGCTTGAAAAATATGCTGCCGTTCTTCCTCTATGGCCTGATCATGATTCTGCTATTCATTATTGGGTCGATTCCTTTTGGCCTGGGATTATTAGTGGTGATTCCGATGATCGTTGCCTCTATGTACACATCATACCGTGATATTTTTTACGGCTAAGGCTGTAATTGATGTCAGTGCAGACTGAAATGCGCCCGCTGACGGATACTGTCCGGGCCCATGAAACGCCTGAAGGCATTCGTCTTGAACTGAGGCTGGCCGGACCGATTGTGCGTGCCTGTGCCTGGAGCATCGATATGCTGATCAGGACGATTCTCTATGGCCTGATTGCCACGGTATTCTCGTTCTTTGGTGGCGTGGGTACAGCGGTCATGTTGATTATGTTCTTCCTGATCGAGTGGTTTTATCCAGTACTGTTTGAACTCTATAACGGCGCTTCACCGGGGAAGAAAGCGATGGGGCTGGTGGTTATTCATGATAATGGGACCCCGATCTCTTTCTCCTCTTCATTCATTCGAAATCTGTTACGTGCGGCTGATTTTCTACCGTTTCTTTATGCTGCAGGCTTGTTGTCGATGCTGATGAATCGAAACTTTCAACGCCTTGGCGATCTGGCTGCCGGGACCTTAGTGGTGTATCGGGATAAGGAACTACAAAGAGTTAGGCTGCCTGATGTGGAGGGATTGCGTCCGCCGGTAGACCTGAGTGTCGAAGAACAACGTGACCTGATCAGCTTTGCTGAACGTAGTGCGCAGTTGTCTCTGGATCGTCAGATTGAACTGGCCGCACAGTTATACCCGGTTACCGGGAAACGGGGTGAAGCCGGGGTGCATGAAATATTGTGCTATGCCGCCTGGCTGACGCGAGGCCACCGATGAGACAGGATCAGTTTGAACAACGCTATCAGTCTGTCTGGGACCGTTTAGAAAGTCACCTGAGCGGATTAGAAAAATTTCGTTTTAGACGTTCATCAGATGAACTGCCAGCGGACTTGCCGGTGCTTTATCGACAAGCCTGCAATCATTACGCTTTGGCGCGGGCCAGACGTTACAGCCCACAATTGGTTGAGCTGCTGCATCGGCTGGTGCTACGGGGTCATCAGCAGCTTTATACCCGTCGTGGTGCATGGCTTTGGCGTTTTATCTCTTTCATTGCTGTGGATTTTCCTGTCAGCCTGAGACTGAATATTGGCTACTTTTGGATCGCGTTAGCGCTGTTTTTGCTACCTGCGTTGCTGGTGGGTGGGTTCTGTCTGGTTGATGATAGTCTGATCTACAGTCTGATGAGTGACGGCGAAGTCAGTAAGATGGCTGAGATGTATGAACCGGATAACGCCCGTCCCGGACGTACGCTTGAACGTAGTGCTGAATCTGATTTTGCGATGTTTGGTTTTTACATTTTTAACAATATCGGTATCGGCTTTCGTACCTTTGCGATGGGAATTCTGGCCGGTGTTGGGACTGTTTTTACGCTTTTTTATAATGGGCTGGTGATCGGCGGCGTGGCAGGTTACCTCTCCAGTCTGGGTTACTATGATACCTTCTGGCCTTTTGTCTCCGGCCATTCTTCTTTGGAACTGACCGCTATTGTGATTAGCGGTGCGTCCGGGCTGATGTTAGGACGTGGAGTTATCGCTCCGGGGCGTTATGGTCGATTGGATGCTATTCGGTTGCAGGCGGGCAGAGCGGTTCCGCTGGTGATGGGGGCCGGACTGATGTTGTTGGCGGCGGCATTTATTGAGGCGTTCTGGTCCGCCAGTGATCTGCCTAATCTGGTTAAATATGTAGCTGCCGTTATCCTTTGGACCCTGATGATCCTCTACTTTATCTATGGGGGCAGGGGGGCTGGTGGAACTCGATAAGCTCGAAATTAATCTGCGCCGACGGACCTCCTGGGAAGCAATAGACCTTGGCTTTGCCCTTGCACGTCGCTGGTTTATGCCTCTCTGGTTGTTATGGCTGGCCAGCGCTGCCCCGCTGGGTGTGATGCTATTTCTGCTGTTGCACGAGCAGCTTTGGTTATTGATTTTATTGGTATGGTGGTTCAAACCTCTCTATGAGCCGCCGTTGATGTTCTGGATGAGCAGGGCAGTGTTCGGTGAACAGTTGACGGTTAAAGCGGTGCTGCGACAGTGGTGGACGGTGGTTCGGCCACAGTTACTGCTGAATCTGACCTTTCGCCGGTTTAATCCATCCCGGTCATTTACCCTGCCGGTGGCTATTCTTGAGCAACTGCGGGGTAAGCCCAGAAGAGATCGTTTACGGGTGCTGGGAAAAAACCAACATGCGGCTACCTGGTTAACGGTTATCGGTATTCACTTTGAAACTATTCTTGAAACCGCTTTTGTGGCGGTGGTGTTCATGCTGATCCCGGAAGATCTGCGCTGGACCAGTCTTAATGATCTTATCTTTGCCCCCGGACGGATTGGTGAATGGCTTCAGCTAGCCGGTGGTTTGTTGTGTATGTCACTGATCGCTCCCTTTTATGTGGCGGCAGGGTTTGCTCTGTATCTTAATCGCCGTAGTGAGCTGGAGGGTTGGGATATCGACATTAATTTCCGTCGAACCCGTGAACGTTTAAAGAAAAACCGAACTCATCTGACAGGAAAGTACGCGGGTTCAAATACCAGTAAAACGGCGCGCAAAGGTACCGCTGCGCTAGCCCTTGTATGTCTATTGGGGTTTCTGTTGCCTGGCTTGCCAGTTGAGGCGGCTCAGTCTGTAAGTGTCTCTGATGCGAAACCCGTTATTGAACAGGTACTTGAGGATGAGGCCTTTGGCCGCTCAGAAGAGTCTCACTATTGGCAGTATATTGGCCAGCCCACTGCAGATGAAGAGGCTGATAACAGCTGGATCATCGACCTGTTAGAGGGGGTATTTAAAATACTGGGGGGCTTCTTTGAGGGGACGGCCGAAGTAGGCAAGATACTGATCTGGATTGTTGGTATTACACTGGTGGTGTATCTGCTCTATCGTGTTGCCGGTAATACCCAGTGGTTCAATCGATTTCAGCGTAAGTCTGGGCGTGTTAACAAACAGTTACCGGTTGAGTTGTTTGGTCTGGATCTGCGACCTGATCAGTTGCCGGATGACTTGGCTGTTGAAGCGCATCGTTTAGCCTCTGAAGGTGCTTTTCGTGAAGCGCTGAGTTTGCTTTACAGGGGCGCCCTGGTTTATCTGGTGATGCAAGCGCATCTGGACATACCCGATAGCGCGACGGAAGGAGAGTGCCTTGAACTGGTTAAAGCCAGTCGCAGCCGGTCTGAGGCTGATTATTTCGATAGGCTGACCAACCATTGGTTACAGATGGCCTATGGGCATATTACGCCTGAAGCAGCGCCTGTACTTTCATTATGCGATCGATGGCCGGAGGTCTACAGCAATGTCGATGGCTAATCGTATTTTACTCTGGGTGTTGGCGGCGCTACTGATAGCAGGTGTGTCCTGGTATACAGTATGGTTTTTTAATAACTATGAGCGACAGGTACGCGAGCAGCGAGTTGAGATTTCACCTCAGGCAAAATGGAATCGCTTTCTGGCGGCTGAATATTATTTAAAGGCTTTGGGTTATCAGGCGGAAAGCTTCCAGGCCCGTGATCTTGTTTCCGCTCTTCCCCCTGCGGGCGATGCGTTATTGCTTCGTCAGATACAGCCGAATCTTACCGATAAACAGCTTTATACCCTGAATGACTGGGTTGAAGCGGGTGGTGTAGTGATAGTGGCGCCGCAGTATTTTAGTGACCCTGATGACAGCGAAGAGGGGGGCGATAACCGGGATCGTTTTCTGGCTGATCTGGGGGTGCGAATGTATTCGTCTGATATAGATGCGCCCGATATCGAGTCTAAAGAGGTGGAGCTGGAAACACCAAAAGCTGACTCAGAAAGTATTGAGGTGGATGAGTCCGCTGAAACAGGGTACTTGCCAATAGCATTGTCAGTTGCCGGTGAGGCGGAACCTGTCAGGGCGAGTGTTCGTCGCGATCGCTATTTAGATGATGCAGACCAGTGGGCTGTTGAACGAATCAGTTCAGCATATGGCGATCACTACCTGAAATTTCAAATTGGTCTGGGTTCCGTTGTGGTAATCAGTGACCTTGAACTATTTACTAATGATCGTATTGGTAAGCTGGATCATGCATATCTATTGAGTCGAATGGTGGGAGACAGTCGTAAAGTCTGGCTGCAGTACAGTATTGATATGTTGCCGCTACCGCAGTTGTTATGGCAGCGAATGCCGTTTTTGATTTCAGCGCTGGTTGTGGTTTTACTGCTGCTGGGCTGGCGACTGTTTTACTATACGGGCCCCCGGCTTTTCTTAAAGCATCAGCAGCGGCGTAACCTGTTGGAACACATTGATGCGACAGCACATTACGCCTGGCGTATCGATAAAGGTTACAGTTTATTTGAGAGTAATCGTCGGGCGCTTGAACTTGCCTGGCGCAAACGTCACCCGGGCCTGAACTCGATGGACAATAATCAGCGAGCTGACTGGATTGGTGAAAAAACCGGCATGGCAGGGCAGGCAGTTATGCGAAGCCTTTATCACGCGATCGATAAAGATCAGGATTTTATTAAAGCATCTCTGGTACTGCAGCAGCTGGCCAGTGGCTTAAAACAGCGGGAGTTAAGATGAACGATTCGCAGGGACAGGATCAGCTATCAGAGAAGGTACTGCGTAAACTCGGGAAACTTGAACAGGAGATTGGCCGTGCCGTTATCGGTCAGCGTCAGGTGGTTCGGGATGCGACTATTGCTTTATTGGCGGGTGGTCATGTATTAGTTGAAGGTGTGCCGGGATTAGGGAAGACCTTGTTGGTGCGCAGTCTGGCCGCTGCCGTCGGTGGTGTGTTTAACCGGGTTCAGTTTACCCCTGACTTAATGCCCAGTGATATCAGTGGGCATATCATGTTTGACCGGAAGTCGGATTCTTTCCGGGTCCGCAAAGGCCCCGTATTCTGTAACTTTTTATTGGCGGATGAGATCAACCGGGCACCGGCTAAAACGCAGTCGGCACTGCTGGAAGTGATGCAGGAACAACAGGTTACAATCGAGGGGCAGTCGTTTGAACTTGGCCTCCCGTTTCTGGTGCTGGCAACGCAAAATCCAATTGAGCAGGAAGGTACTTACCCCTTACCACAGGCCCAGTTAGATCGTTTTCTTCTGAAAGTGTTTATTGATTATCCGGATATGGAAGAGGAGCTGCAGATGGTGCAGCAGATCACCTGTGACGCGGTGGCCGATAAACTGGACGTTTCATCAGTTCAAGAGGTATTGCAGCCGGAAGAGATTCTGAGTCTGCAGCGGTACACTTCAAAGCTCGAAGTGGATGAGCAGATAGTCGCCTACGCGGTAAAAATTGTCAGAGCGACCCGTGACTGGAGTGGTATCGAATCAGGTAGTGGTCCGCGGGGCAGTATCTCTTTATTAAGAGCGGGACGGGCGAATGCTGTTTTATCGGGGCGTCGTTTTGTTACCCCGGATGATGTTAAAGCAGTGGCGCCGGCGGTACTGCGCCATCGGATTAAGCTGAGTGCTGATCTTGAGATTGAAGGTTATCAGCCGGATGATGTGTTGAAAGATATTCTCAGTAATGTGGAGGCGCCCCGGGTATGACCCCGTCTCGCCGAACGGTGTTATTAGCCATAATGATTTTGTTATTGGCTTTGCTGACACAGTTCTGGACCTCATTGACGCTGCTACGTGACTTGAGTGCGGCGATCGTCCTGGGAGCAGTCATACTGGATCTGTTGCTCCAGCGTCGTGAGCCATTACCCGACATTCAACGAGAGTTACGGGGCAGTGTGCCTGTAGGGGGTTGGAGTGAGGTGAAGCTGCAGGTGACTAATACCAGTAGCCGGCCTCAGTGGCTGACCCTGCATGATCACCATCCGTCAGATTATGCTGTAGAAGGTTTACCTGCTCAGATCTCGGTTCCTGCTGAGCGTAGTGCTCGGGTCGCCTACCGGTTACGGCCGAATCGACGGGGTGATGGTCAGTTCAATGGGGTGGATCTGGTGAGTGTTTCGCCGCTGGGGTTGTGGCAGCGAAAACGCTATGTACCGCTTTCTGAGACGGTGAAAGTTTATCCTAATTTCAGAGCGGTAAGTCAGTACACCTTATTGGCAACGGATCATCAGCTGAGTCAGTTGGGTATTAAACAGCGTTTACGCCGGGGTGAAGGTAATGATTTTCACCAGTTGCGGGAATACCGGGCCGGTGATGCGCTGCGTCAGATCGATTGGAAAGCGACTTCCCGCTATCACAAACTGATCTCCAGGGAGTATCAGGATGAGCGGGATCAGCAGATTCTGTTTATGCTGGATTGTGGTCGGCGGATGCGCCATCAGGAAGATGACGCCGGTCACCTTGATCAGGCTCTGAATGCGATGTTATTGCTGGCTTATGTGGCTGCAGAACAGGGTGACTCGGTGGGCTTTCAAACTTTTGGTGGTGTTCAGCGATGGTTTCCTCCGGTCAAAGGGGGTACGGTGGTACGGCAGATGATCGCCGGTACATATGATATTGAGGCGACGCTGGAAGCGGCAGACTATCTGGAAGCGGCCCGTGAGCTGATGCCTCTGCAACGGCGCCGGGCGTTAGTCGTCTTAGTGACGAATACCCGGGATGAAGACAGCGATGATCTGGTGACAGCGGTGAGGCTGCTGTCCCGCCGTCATCTGGTGGTAGTGGCTGATCTGCGTGAACAAATTCTCGATACGACGCAGGCTGCCCGGGTTTCCGATCTGGATTCGGCTTTGCGGTTCCATGGTGTTCAGGATTACCTGGAGAGCCGTAGCAAACACCATGAGCAATTGCGCCATCAGGGAGCACTGACACTGGATCTATTGGCAAAACAGCTGCCGGTGGCACTCGTAAACCAGTACTTTACCGTTAAGTCTTCGGGACGCCTTTAACAAACAGCTTCTGGCTTAATACTGAGTCGATGACAGGCCTTATAGAAAGAGGATCGGGTGATGCCATTAACAGAACCGCTGATGCTTTCTATAGACCCGCTGATGCTCTCCATAGAACCGCTGATGCTCTTAATCATTAGCCTGACCTTTATGGTGGCTGGAATGGTTAAAGGGGTTACCGGGATGGGGTTGCCTACGGTGACTCTGGCTATTCTTACGGTCGTTTGGGATCTACCCACGGCGATGGCTCTTTTGCTCATACCCTCATTTTGTACCAACCTCTGGCAAGCCTTCAGTGGAGGTGAAATGGGCGCTATTGTCAGGCGGTGTTGGGCATTTCTATTACCCGCAACGTTTCTGATTCCTTTGGGCGGCGTGTCGCTCTCATTTATTGATACTTCATTTTTATCTTCTCTGCTGGGTGTTGTACTGGTCAGTTATGCCGCTATAAGTTTATGCGGGCTGAGGCTTGTGATTGACGATGATAAGCAGCGCTGGGCCGGACCGGTCTGCGGAGCTGTCAATGGTGTGCTTACTGGAATGACAGGGTCTTTTGTCGTGCCAGGTGTGCTCTATCTGCAAGGGGTAGGTTTTAACCGAACTCAGTTGATACAGGCAATGGGAATGCTGTTTACGCTGTCGACACTGGCGTTGGGTATAAGCCTGAGTGGGAATGCGTTGCTATCAGAACAGCAGATGATGCTCTCTGCATGGGGCTTAATACCTGCTATTGCCGGAATGTTAATTGGGCAGCGGATACGCAATCGTTTATCAGAGTCGCTGTTCAGGAGTGTATTTTTTACCAGTTTATTACTGTTGGGCGGTTACATTCTGGTATCGGCCCTCCTATAGAGGGCTGGCTTGTAGAGTACCTGTTTTAAAGAGCCTGTTGTAAAGGA
>JAIBCZ010000052.1 GCA_024679645.1 Amphritea sp. | reverse complement strand
GCCCCGGGTGCATAAAATTGTTAAGTTTATAACCCGTCGGCAAGGGCTGATGGTTAAGTCGGGCAATCCTAAACAGATAGACGGACTAAAAGACCTGGTACGTAAAGATGTGAAATTCATCAATCGTCAGAAGGACTCGGGCACCCGTGCACTGCTGGATGAGTTATTACGTCGGCAAGGCGTTAACAGTAAAAAGATCAGCGGCTTTGCCGATGAAGAGTTTACCCATTCCGCCGTCGCGGCTTTTGTGGCTGCCGGGATGGCGGATGTAGGTATGGGTGTTGAGGCGGCAGCCCGGCAGTTTGGCCTTGATTTTATACCGTTATCTTCAGAGCGTTATCTGTTAGTGTGTCATAGCAAGACGTTGAAGCAGGAAGCGATGCTGCGGTTGTTGGAAAGCATTCGTGGAGAAGCGTTTCAGCAAGCGGTGCTAAAATTACCAGGGTATTCGCCGGATGACTGTGGCGAGGTTGTTACCGTAGATAAGGTCTTTAGCAGTTAGCTATGCAGTGAAATTACATCGCTGACCATAGATAGCTTTTTATCTTGGGTACCATATGTGATTATCTGCATGTCTGCTTTATTCTATTTTATGCTGAAGCCAGAGTGAGACGTGAATTATGCTCCACCTTCCCTTGTTAAATGCTTTAAAAACCTTTGTTGTAGCAGGGCACTATCTTAACTTTACGAAAGCTTCTGAAGACCTGCTGGTTTCCCCTTCGGCGGTTAGCCACCAGATACGAGTGCTGGAAGATTACCTGGGTTTCAAGCTGTTTATTCGTCAGAACCGTACTTTGACACTGACTATCGACGGCGCGCACCTACATGCCTCACTTGAAGGGCCTTTTGATCAGATCGCCCGGGCTATACAAGATACGCTGCATAACCGGGGCCGTGAGTCGCTTAATATCGCACTGCGGCCATTTTTGTCGAGCGCCTGGCTGGCACCGCGACTGAATAGTTTCTGGGGACAGAACCCCAACATAGAGATCGACCTGACTCATACCATTAAAGTGCCTGACTTTATGACTGATCATGTCGATCTGGGCATTGTCTGGGGGAAAGGCGATTGGCCTGATATGGAGTCCAGATTTTTACTGGCGGGGGACCTGACACCTATCTGCAGTGCCGGCCTGATTGAGCAAAAAGGGCGGCCGAAAAATCCTGCTGATTTAAGCAATTTCACCCTGATCCATGATGAAGATCGTTCTGCCTGGGATGCCTGGCTTGAAAAATCAGGGGCAGGCAATGTCAGCTGCAAGGCGAATCTGATTATTGATGACACGAATGTCCGGGTTCAGTCCATTCTCAATGGTCAGGGTGTCATGCTGGGTTGCCCTACCTTGCTTAAGCGAGAGTTGGAAGAGGGGCGGTTAGTACAATTATTCGATATCTGTCTGGATACCTATTCCTATTATCTGGTGTACCCTAAGAAAATGCAGCTCACTCAGAATATGGAAACCTTCGTTAACTGGATTTTGCAGCAAACCGATGACAAGTCTTTCTCACAGTAGGGTCAATTTTATTCATTGAAGTCATCGATCAGCGGTTGTTTCAGCCTTATCTGACACCGCTATATCTCTGTTTCTAACTCCTCATATCGCTGCTAACACGTCTGTTTTAGTAATAAAAACAAGGTCTTGATATATATCAAGGCCAGTCGCAACGTTTTTTTCTTCGTATCTGTGAATTTACTTTGCCTGTTATGAATACAGCTCACAGTTCCTTGAGTACCCCTTCATGGTCAGGCCAAAAAATTGTGACATTATTGATCTGGATCTAAGGAATCGGGTGAAAAGGTCAGCTCACTTCAGCTTTACGAATGAAGTCAGTAATGGCCCTCCGTATCTGAAAGTTCTTTGTTGAAAAGAGTTTTGAGGATTAGACAGAAGGTTATAAAGCTGATCCTCAAATGCCCTGTCAAAAATAATAAGATTTGAACTGCTGGTAAGGTGGTTCGACAATTTGGGATACGACAATGATTAAAAAAATAACTACAACATTGGGTTTGTCTGCAGTTTTATCGGTTGCTTCAGTATTGCCAGTCAGTGCTGGAACAGTGATCTGGGATATGCCTAACGAATATCCTTCAACTTCAGTTCAGGGTGAGGGTGACAAATACTTTGGTGTTCAGCTGAAGAAGGCATCTAAGGGTGAAATCGAAATTGCCCATCACTTTGGTGGTGCGCTGGGTCTGAAATCTAAAGACCAGCTGGATGCGGTAGGCGACGGCGCTGTTGTGTTGGCGAATACCTTTATTCCGCCATTGGGTGGTGTTGATCCAATCTTCCTGCTGTCTTCTTTGCCTTTTCTGAGTTCGAATACTGAGGAAGCTAAAACATTGTACGATGTGGCTAAACCTGAGTATCAGCGTGTACTGGCTAAGTATAATCAGAAATTGTTGTACGCATCTCCATGGCCTTCAAGTGGTTTGTGGGGTAAGGAAGCGCTGACTAATAACGAAGCGGTTAATAACCTCAAAATGCGTACCTATGATGCTAACGGTACTAAGGTTTTTCGTAATGCGGGTTCTTCACCGATTCAGCTGAGCTGGGCGGATATCGTACCGCAGCTGAGTACTGGCGGTATCGACGGTGTACTGACTTCAATCGAAGCCGGTCTGAGTGGTAGCTTCAATGACTATGTATCGCATTTCACGGCGCTTAACTACGATAGCACTATTAACCTGATCACTATGAATCTGGATACCTGGAATGGTCTTTCTCCGGAACTACAGCAAGCAGTGACTGCCGCGGCGACTGAAACTGAAGTACATGTCTGGAATAACACCAGTAACGTAGTGCAGGAAGCCTATACAGCTGGTCGTGGAAAGGGACTGACTATTGTTGAAAGTGTGCCTGCTAGCTTCCGTTCAGAGTTGCAGTCTGCAGCTCAGCCTGTCATTCAGGAATGGGTCAAGAAGATGGGCCCTAAAGGTGAAGAATTGCTGTCTCAGTATCGTGCTGCGGTAGCAAAAAAGGTTGCGTCTAACTAAATCTGTTTCACTACGCAGGCCGGGAATCGCCCGGTCTGCTTTTTTAATCTGAACTGTTCTGTGCTTGCCGATGTGGTACGGGTTTATTGTGCCTGCTAAATCACTTCGGCCATAACAATAACAAACGTTAAGACGGATGTGGCTATGAGAACCGATTCAAATGTTTTGCAGTTGTTTGCTGCACTGTTTATACGCTTCGCTTCATTCCTGGCTAAAGCTGGAGCGGTGCTGGCAGTAATGCTGATGGCCGGTATGACTCTGCATGTGATTCTGGAGATTATTCTGCGGGCTTTCTTCAGTACCTCAACTTTTGTTCTGGATGAGTTTGTTGGCTACGGTGTTGCAGCAATGACTTTCATGGCGCTGGGTTATACTTTTGAGTCCAATACCCTGATCCGGGTGAACTTCATACTGACTAAGGTTCACAGTCGGCTTGGTCGTCAACTTATCGAGATTTTCTGTGTTAGTGCTGCTCTGGTGCTGACTTCGTATATCGCCCTGTATTTCTGGAAAAGCGTTGCCCGAAATATTGAGCGAGGCTCAACCAGCGAGACTATCGCCGCGGTACCTCTGTGGATTCCAGAAGCCTTTGTCTTACTGGGTCTGGGGATTTTTATTATTCAGATGCTCGCCTACATTGTGCGGGTTGTTTCAGGCCAGCCTCTGCTGAGTGAGCAAGACTGACCTGCTGTCGCAACAATAACAATTATAAGAGAGTCTGCTATGGACGTTTTACTGACGATGGGCATTATGCTGGCCCTGATCATACTGTTTCTCGGCCTTGGGGTCTGGGTCTTTGTTGGCTTGTTTCTGGTAGCGATTACCAGTCTGACCCTCATCGCTGATTTCCCGCTCGACCGTGTTGGTTATATTGCCCGTTCTGTTATCTGGCGTAGCTCCAGTGCCTGGGAGTTATCAGCTATACCACTGTTTATCTGGATGGGAGAAATAATTTTCCGTACCGATATTTCTGATCGGTTGTTCCGCGGTCTTTCACCCTTTGTACAGTGGATGCCGGGTCGGTTATTACATACAAATGTACTGGGCTGTACCTTATTTGCCGCGGTGAGTGGGTCTACTTCTGCGACAACAGCAACCGTAGGTAAAATAACGACGACAGCGCTGGCTGAACGTGGTTATAACAATGCTTTAGCCGTTGGTTCGCTGGCGGGAGCCGGTAGTTTAGGGTTGTTGATTCCACCGTCAATTGTCATGATTATTTATGGCGTGCTGGCTGAGGTTTCGATTGCTAAGCTTTTTGCTGCGGGCATTATGCCGGGCCTTCTGGTTGCTTTTTTGTATTCCTCTTACATTATCGTTCGTTGCCTTATCAATCCTGAACTAGCGCCTCGGTCAGAAGAAAAGTTGACGCTGGGGCGGCTGCTTAATGGTCTGAAAGATCTGATACCTATAGTAACGTTGATATTTCTGGTACTGGGCGGGATTTACAGCGGTATCGCAACACCGTCAGAAGCGGCAGCGGTAGGTGTGGCAGCAACGTTTGTTCTGGTTATTTGCATGGGTAGTTTCTCGTGGGATATCGTCATTGAAGCGGCGATGGGCGCGGTAAAAACCTCCTGTATGGTGTGCTCAATTTTGATCTCTGCAGCGTTCTTGTCGACTGCGATTGGTTATTTGCATATCCCGGTTGAGCTGGTGAAAATTATTGAGAGTCTGGGATTATCTCCCTATGCATTACTTGGCATTCTGGCTCTGTTTTATATTTTGCTGGGTTTCTTCCTCGATGGTATTTCGATCATTGTGATGAGCTTGCCAATTACACTGCCACTGATTTTGCAGGCCGGGTTTGACCCGATCTGGTACGGAGTGTTTCTGGTACTGATGGTCGAGCTGGCGCAGATGACTCCTCCGGTTGGTTTTAACCTGTTTATTTTGCAGGGGTTGACCGGGCAGTCGATTGGCAGAGTCGTAAAGGCGGCTTTCCCGTTTTTCCTGTTGATGTGTGTGGCAGTAGTGATCGTCAGCTTTTTCCCGCAGGTTGTGCTGTTCCTGCCGAACATGATGTAAGGAATGAAAACCATGAGCTTGCCGCAAATTAATAAAATACTGTATACAACGTCATTGGGGGCCTATACCCGTTCTGTTTATCGTCATGCCATTCAACTGGCGCAACAAAACCAGGCAGAGTTGGTTATGTTGCATGTGGTTAATCCAGTAGGAGAACTGGGTGAAGCACTTATTCGTCAATATTTGCCTAAAGATCTGGTGAAGAAAGTTCACGATGAAGGCATTGCCAAAGTGATTAAACAGATGGAAGAGCGGGTTCAGCTGTTCTTCGATGAAGAGCTTCGAAATCTGGATACGCCTGTCAAAATTAAAGTTACGCCGAAAGTGGTTGAAGGTAATCATGATGAAGCTATTTTGGCGACGGCGAAACAAGAGGAGGTTGATTTGATAGTTATGGGTACTGAAAATAAGCTGGGCTTACATAGTCAGAGCCATACTACTCAGCAGGTGATTAAGAGATCAAAAGTGCCTGTATTAGTTGTACCAACCGGAAAGGATTACAACCGTTAATTGATACTATGGGAAATGTTAGCGTGATAAAAAGCCGGCTTTTGCCGGCTTTTGCCGGCTTTTTTGTATCTGTTTTGATGTAAAGCTAAGTTAGCTATTCAACGGTTCGTTCAGTTCTATGATGTAACCGTCCGGGTCGAATACAAACCCGAGCATTCGGGTGCCGTGATTCATCGGTTTAGCTGGGCTTTTTATTTTAACACCTTCTGCTTCCAAGTATTCCATTGCGGCAGATACATTTTCAACATTAAATGCAATGTGGCCATAGGCTTCACCTTTTTCATAAGGTTTTTCTGTGTCCCAGTTGTTTGTTATTTCAATTGTTGTAGTGATGTTCTCAGGGCCATATCCAATAAAAACATTAGTAAATCTTCCGTCAGGATATTCGTTTTTTCTTAATACTTTCATGCCCATTATTCGGACGTAGAAGTCTAGGGATTTTTCAAGATTAATAACTCTTATCATCGTATGGTCAAGGTGGAATTTTATATTTGAAGGCATTTATTTTTCTCACTGGAATCGATTATTAATGATGAGAATTTTACAAGATAAATGCATGGTTTTACCCTTAGCTATGCTCAACTATCGTTGAATTATACTTACTTTAAGGTCCCGTAGTTGCAGTGTATCTTTGGTGTTGTGAGTGAAATTCAACGATTGAATTAAGAGGGAGCGTTCATTGAGTTTGTTTCATAGATCCTTGAAATATACTTTGTTCTTAAAGTGATAGTTTTTTGAGACTATAAAGTTTCTGGATTTAAAATTCTATTGAATTGGTTTGTGGCTGATTAATATTATTTTAAATCAATTAATGTATTAATAATTGTGACGGGAGTCTTTGTTAGATGACTAAAAAAATAATAAAAAGCCCAATCTCTATTTCTGAATTTGATGCGAGTTATAGTGACGGTGGTCCGGTTTATTCACTGCCGCCAGAATGTTTTACGGGTGACGATTTTTATCAGTTTGAATTGAATGCGGTATGGGGCCATGAATGGTTCTGTGTTGGCCGCGCGAATGATATCCCTAAAGCCGGTGATTACTACACTATTGATGTGGGTGAAGATCCTTTGATCGTTATCCGGGATCGTAGTGGTTCAGTTAATGTCGTTTCAAATGTCTGTCAGCATCGGGGTATGTTGATTGTTGAAGGTCGGGGTAATACGCGTCGGCTGCGTTGCCCGTTACATGCCTGGGTTTACAGTACCGGTGGTGAGCTGGTCACTGCACCGGGTCTGACCGATAAAGATGAAGAAGATTTTAATATTAAAGATGTCTGCCTGCCGAAAATCCGTACTGAAATTTGGGAAGGTTTCATCTTTGTTACTTACGATGAAAGCTTGCCGCCATTGAGTGATCGACTCGCCAACCTGGGCGAGCAGCTGAGCAATTATAAATTATCTGAATTGCGCGCTTCAGAACCGCTAAAAATGGAAGCGTTCGACTGGAACTGGAAGATTTTCAACGATGAATGTTATCACTGCTCAGTCCTGCATGGCGGTTCATGGGGAGAGATGTATCCGTTGCCTCCAGGCAGTGTTGATGAGCAGGCTAAATACAATGATGTCGACAAAGGTTTGGTGGCATACAACCTGATTAGCCAGCATAAAGACGCTGCGCCAACGCATACGGGCTCAATTCTTCAGCCACCCATGGCAAGTCTGACAGATCAGGAACGTGAGCAACTGTCTTATATAACCGTGGCACCGAATATGTTTTTGGTAGCGATGCCAGACAAAGTGAAATTCTTCATCTGGCTGCCTAAGAGTGCGACTGAAACCTGGTATGGCGTGTCATGGATGTATCCGGAATCAACTCTGGAGCTTGATGATTACCAGAAGAATTTTCAGCAGGAACATGACGATCTGTGGCAGGTAATGGAAGAGGACCTGTTCGCCTGGAGGGCGATGCAGAAAGGGATGCACTCTAAGCATGCTCCCCGGGGTCGTCTGACGGCTGATGAACAGGTGATTCAGCGCTTGCAGAACTGGTTAGTAGATATGTATCGGGCAGAAGATAAACGTGCTGATGCTCAGCTGACTGAAGCCGAATAAACGGAGTCGTTGACTCGAATCCGGTAATAATAAGAAAGATGGGCGGCCTGATTGTTCTATGCCAGTCAGGCCGGCTCAGCTTTGAGACAGATTCCTGCCTTTAGTTTTTATAAAGAAGGGAACTTTTAAAGGGTGATCTCATGGCAACGACTAATCAAATATTGGTAAAAGTGGCTGCTAAGCAACCGCTGACGGAAGATGTAGTAGGGTTGACGCTGGTTGCAGTAAACGGTGAGCCATTACCGCCATGGCAACCCGGCGCACATATTGAGCTGGCGCTTGAAACCTGTACCGATGCCGAAGGCAATGTGGACGCGGATAATGTCATGCTGCGACAGTACTCACTGTGCAGTGATTGTAACGATAATCGTCAGTGGCAGGTGGCTGTTTTACGTGAAGAAGGTGGCCGGGGAGGCTCGCTGTTTATCCATAATCAGATACAGCAGGGCGATACCCTGAAGGTGTCTGAACCCCGTAATCATTTTCCATTTAAACCGCGTAAGAAATGTCTGTTTATCGCCGGTGGTATCGGTATTACACCTATGTTGCCGATGATTCAGGAGGCGGAAGCCACAGGCCTGGATTGGCGCCTTGTGTATCTGTCTCGCGAACGCAGCCGTATGTCCTGTCTGGAAAAGCTAGCGCATTATGATCAGTCCCGTATCACGCTGAATGGTGATAAAGAGGATGGTTATATTGATCTGCCAGGATTATTAGCGACTTGTGATGCTGATACCTCGGTATATTCCTGTGGCCCTAAACCGCTCCTTGATGCTCTGGAACAGCGTTATGCGGAACAGGCTAACCCGGTCTGGAGTCTGGATATCGAACGCTTTGCGGCCGGTCCGGTTGATAACTCCGGTGGCGCGTTTGATGTGGTGATTAACAGTACCGGGCAGCGTATCCGTATACCGGAAGGCGAATCGGCACTGACGGTGCTGCGTGAAGCCGGTATTAAAATTCCCACGTCCTGTGGTGATGGTGTCTGTGGTTCCTGTGAAACAGGTGTGTTGTCCGGAGTGCCTGATCATCGTGATTCGATCCTTTCTGAAGAGGAAAGGGCTGATAACGATTACATGATGCTATGTGTCTCGCGGTCGGTCTCTCCAGAGTTGGTTCTGGATCTTTAAGCTGAACGATTTGTAGAACAAATCCTGTATACACAGCTGAGCAAAAAATTAGGTAACTCTATGTCTATTAAACGTGTTGTTGTGACCGGTGGTGCTGGTCGCGTTGGGGGCTATGTTGTCCGCCAGTTACTGAAGAATTATGAAGTGATTGTCGCCGATCTGGTTGCAGGTGATAGCAGTGTTGAATATATCGAAGCGAATGTGATGGATCTGCCACAGCTTCGTCAAGCATTTGAGGGGGCGGATGCGGTCGTTCATCTGGCGGCGCTGGACTATGACTGGAATTGTGCCCCAGAGAAATATATTGACGTTAATGTGCGTGGTACCTGGCATGTTTTGCAGGCGGCATCCGAGATGAACGTACAAAAAGTGGTGCTCTGCTCAAGTGTTTCGGCTTGTGGTCTGAGTGAGATGCGCCCGGATTGGCAGCCCGTTTCTCTGCCTATTGATGAAACCCATGAGAACAAACCGGTACAGGCTTACAGTGTTTCCAAGATAGTGATGGAGCAGATGGCGAAGAGCTTTGTTGATGGAACAGATATGGATGTGATCTGCCTGCGTCCATTGGCCGTTGTTCTGGATGAGACGCTGGAAGACTACATCAAGTTTGTTGATGCGCCTGATCGCAACTGGTTGTTCTACTACGTGACTGCAGAAGATGTGGCTACCGCATTTGAGTGTGCCCTGAAAGCAGAGGGGTTGCGCTACGGTACGTTCTTCCTCAGCGCAGATGATACTTCGCACCCGAAACCAACCCTTGAGTGGTATCAGGATGTGATAGGAGATCTGCCGGAGGTCATTGTGCCAAGGCGTTTTCAGGAAAATCCACGGGCGTCAGTTTTCTCCAGTTCAGCGGCGAAAGAGCTACTGGGCTGGCAGCCTACTTCTGACTTTGAACAACTGCGGGCTAAAGCGAAAGCGCGTGCCTGATAGCTGCTTTATTAACCCATAACAACAAGAAATATTACACAAGGATCTATGCTATGAATTCTATCCGTACAGGTAAGGTCGACTGGACCGGTGATAACCCTTTTATCTATCTGAAAACCGACGCTGAAGGCGACTGGTCGTCACTGTCTTTGTATTTCCGGATTGCCGCTTCAGATTATGGCCGTGGCGAAGCTATTCTGGTCTTAGAAAATCCATATCAGAAAGAAGATGCTTCTGCGGTGCGTAAATGTCTGACTGACAACCTTGAACTGGCTCAGTATCTGGTTGAAAACTTTGTTCGTCGTTTTGGCCTGTTTCGTTCAGCGGTGGCGTTGGATAACCTGGAATATATTGCTGATGCCAGCTTTAAAACTGAAGCTGACTATCCAAAGCAGCAGGCTTGTATCGCCCATTCTGAAAGCACAGGCACAACCTTGAGCATGATCTGGAAAGATCTGGCCGAGCCTTTCGCCGTTGCACTGCCTCCTGAAGAAACTCAGACCGGTGAACATGAGATGTTTGCTATTTTCCAGCCAGCCGGTGGTGCGGTTGTTGAAGTGAATGGAGCACCGCTGCCAGGTACAACCGTCGAGCGCGACTTCCTTAATCGTATTGCCCAGTCAGCTGCGCTGGCGAACAGTGAAAGCTGGGTACGTGCTGACTAAGGTGCCGGATATATCGGTATTTTTCGAGTAATCATTAAGCACGTCCTGCCTCTTATTATAATTAAAAACGGGAGCCATCCTGAGTGATGGCGTACCCGCCGGGAGAGTATTTCTATGTTGTTATCTGCTGCTGATCAGTTGGCTTTTGATCGGGTCTCTGAATGTCGTCCTCAATGGACCGGAATGTGCCGGGTAAGCGATGTTATCGCTGGTGATGCAAAATTGTTGCTGCACGCAGGGCCTCCTTTTAGCGCTGTCGATACGATACCTGCGCCGGTGATGAACTCCCTGTGCGTGGGCGCCGTATGGGAAGGCTGGGCTGATAGTTATGATCAGGCCAGGCAGATGATTAATCAGGGATTGATTCGAGTAGAACCCGCTCAGGATCACAATATAGTCGTACCGCTGGCGGGCGCGGTTTCGCCTTCTATGCAGTTGATGGTCATCGCAGATGCGAATAACCCAGCGGCCAAAAAATATTCGGTACTGAATGAGGGAATGATTCACTGTACCCGTTTAGGAAAGTTAGATCCTGAACTACAAACACACTTAAGCTGGTTGAATGGCGAACTGAGCGACTGGATAGCTACCCGTCTAGAACAGCCTATCGATCTGTTAGCGGTTATTACGGCCGCGCTGGGTGATGGTGATGACTGTCACGGCCGCACAATAGCGGGATCTGCTTTAATAGCGAATCAGCTATTTAAGGCTGATAGCACCGTAATACCAGAATCAATTGAAACATTTCTGAACGGTGCCATGGCCTTTGCCCTGAATATATGGATGGCTTCAAGCAGCCTGATGATGTCGGCGGCAGAGGGTGTCGAAGGGGCGTCTCTGATTACTAAAGCGGCAGGTAATGG
>JAIBCZ010000111.1 GCA_024679645.1 Amphritea sp. | reverse complement strand
AGTCGGTTAATCCAGACCCGTGCATCCCGTAAATATTTTTTCTGCGGTGTAATCACCAGAACTGCATTGAGTCTCTCTATAGACACAAACCGGACTAAACCTGCGAGTGGGCCATCGGCGGAATCACCAAAAATAGCCTCCAGTTCGTCCAGCATCACCTCTGCCTCAGATGATTGCAGGCGAAACAAACCAACGGACATCCCTTGTAGCTGATCAACATCAAAAATGCGTACCGTTTCCCGGATATTAGTCAGCTCTTCAGATGTCCCGGCAACAATCATCAGGTTTCGACGACTATCCACCTCGATTAACCCCTGACGGGGTTTAATCGGTTCTAAAATTTTTAACATTTCACTGGAGGCGATGTACCGCAAAGGCATAATCAGTACCTGATACCCTTTACCCGCTTTCAATCGTGAACCAGGCATAATGCTGCCACCCGGAGCACTATCAGATGTACGGATTTCATAAAAATTCTGGGTTTTCAGTAATACTGCACCATTAATATGCAGTAGTGTTTCCAATGTTGGGACCAGTTCATCCAGCGTCAGAGGACGGCTGGTTTTAAGATGTACGGTACCGCGTACATTGTCATCAATAACATAATTCAGCTGTAATATATCACCGAGAATAGTTTTAACTACTTCCGCAATATCAGCCCCCTGAAAGGTCAGGGTTATATCTCCTTCAGCTGGCGGACTTTCCCCTTCTTTTTGACTAAGGTTGATCAGTACATCGTTACCTTCATAAACTTCAACAACTGGCTGAGTTGCAGCAGGTTGTGCCTGAGCTTCACCTGCATATCGCCGGGCACTCTCTGGACTGCGCTGTCTCATGTTAGTGTTGCTGTCATTGCCAACACCCTCTGCCTGCTGAGCGCTGTCAGCTCTTGGGGACCAGGGGTTATCTAAGGTGGTTCGGTTGCCTCCCGGTGTCAGCGTACAAGCACTCAGAAAAAAACAGCATACAATCAGGCAACTCAAGTTAAAATAACGTTCAGTTTTCATTAGTTTTCCCCTCAGTACTTGAGTTCTCTGAATCATCAGCCTTCCCAGACTGCCTGGCATTACCATCCTCAGGCGTACTCTTAGTCTGACGTGGTGCCTCAGGTGCCAGAATACGAGGCTCCCATAGTTCAAACCTTATTGACTCTGTACGATCATCCACCAGCACATAATCTTTACCGATCTCCATGAGCGTGCCGCTCTTATCCAAAGGCATACCGACATTCAAACGAAGATGAGTCTCTCCTTTGCGCTCATCAAATAGAGCAACCTGTTCATTTTTATACGTCACAATTCCAGACAGACGCCATTTTCCCAGCAACGCCTCACCAAGCGGCTCATCTTGCTCCTCTTCCTTCGGTTTAGGCCGGCGGGAAGCATTAAACAAAGGACGTTCAGTGATCCCATCAAATTGTTCAATAGCAGGCAGCTCTGCCAACTCAGATAGTTTTACAGGCGCGGTTTCGTTTTGCTGTGCCATTACTGACTCTGTAGGTAACTCATCAGCAAAAGCCTGGCTCAGTAATATCATGGTTAATCCCTGCCACAGAAAATACGTTTTCACGGTATGACTCCTTTTTCTGTATAGGCGATCAGATCAAAGCGTACATCCAGGCTGGGCATACGTACTGTCCGACGAACCGGAGCCCGCCCCCGGGTTCTGACTTGTACCGTACGGGCAGGCACCCGGGAAGACGCAGCGATTAACAGGTTTTCGGTAAATAATAGCGGAGGGGAACTCTCCAATGCGTACAGCAACTGCACCAGTTCATCCACTTCACAGCGCAGACGAACATTCACAGCAATAGCGGAGATTGTCTGTTCTGGCGGTTGATCGATAATCTGAGTGCTGACAAGCTGCCCCCCACTGGTACTAATGATTCGGGTCAGTATTTGCTGTAACTCAGCAGCCGCAAGACTCGGTCTGGCTTCAGTAAGATACATCCCCTGTGATGGATCATTAGCTTGCATCTGCGCTAACTTACGCTTATTTTCATCCAGATTAGCCGCCACCCGCTGATACACTTCCAGTTGATGTTCCAAACGATTAACCTGATCTCTATTCTCTAGATAACGGGTTATCAGTGGTCCAAACAGCAGGTTAAATAACAACAGAAGCACGATGCCCAATATCCCAAGCGCCAGCATTCGGCTCTGAACCTTTGATAGCGGCCTCATGGTGACTCCTTACCCAGTTGAGCCAGCAACGTAAAACGTTCTTTGTTGCTTCGGGCGTTCAGGGTCACTGGCGATGAAAAACTCACATTGCGTAGCAGCTTTGACTCTTCCAATACACTGATCAACGAAGAAGCCGTTTCAGACTCACCTTCTAGCCGCAGTGTATTACCATCTAACTTAAAATTATTAATCCAGGTGTGGTCGGGTAAGATTCCGGTCAACTCATTCAGTAGGGCTAACCGGGACACCGTCAACTCTTTTTTGCTTTGCAGAAAGGCTTGTCTCTCTGACAGTTGCTCAATCTGTTCACCAAATTGCTGAGCGGTTTCCGCTTCCTGCCTCAGCTCTTCTATACCTGCCTGCATAGACTCCAGGTGCGCCTCTTGTTGCTTGAACGGCAGCCACAATAAAGCCGCAAACAAGACCAATCCGATGCCGATCCTGGCTGCCCTATAGACCCCCCGACCTGCAGTAACACCGGACGCCGGGGTCTTAGGTAACAGGTTCATAGAAAAAAGATCCTTACTGGATTCAGCCGCAGGTGCTACTACTGTCACCGACAATCCGGCACTTTTAAGCTGTAACAGCAGAGGATCCAGCTCTGTCCGACGAATCAACAACAGGGAAATATGCAGCATCTGGGTACTTGTATCCCGAGAATCAATACGATAACCAAAATACACTTGATCGGCATTGAACGGGGTATAGCGGTCCATCTCGAACCCAAGAACATTATCCAGATTGGCAGCTGTCGCCAGCGGTAACGACAGCTGTTTACTTAGCAACATGTCAGGCGGGAGCAGGAGAATAACTTCGTCTGCAGCCGTGGCTTGCGCAGACAAGTTAGCGATAGCGTTAAGCTCTAGTCCTTGTTCAGTAAAAGGAAATGTCGCCAGCTGAGTCAAATTACCCCGGCTACCCACACGAATTGCACATTGCTCAGGGTTAATCTCAATAACCATGTATTGCCGCCGCGATTTAAACCGATCAACAGCATCTTCAGGCAACATCCCCAGGAGTTCCCCTGACCACCACTGCCAGAATCGGCTTAAGCCATTCAGCAACTGAGGGACGGTATTACGAACTTCAGGTATCGCCTGCTTATCCATTCGGGTTATCCTTCTTCTGGGCACTCCTGAGTACTACAATCAGGCAGTGGAGGCTCGACAATATCGATCACGCTCAGGATGTTGTAACTCGCTTTATCTCCTGCACCACTTCGAACGAGTTGAACCTTTTGTCGAAAACCAGCGCCTTCCTCAAGTGTAGACGTTATTTCAACAGTGTAGTAAACACCCGGCGTATTGACTGGTACAAAGCGCGCCGTCGGTAGCAGTGGCGCTTTAGCAGTCAGCCCTGCCTCATGGTCACTACGCCGCTGCTCAATATATTGATCCACCAACGCTTCTGTCGCTCCGGGCATTGCCAGTAGTACCAGCCTTAAGGCAACCAACGGATTAACCCCCTGATTACGCGCCTTAGTACTAAGAGCAGGACTTATCAGCTGATAGATCCACTCTTCCATGCCCATTATCTTGCGCAGCTCTTCGACCGATTTAAACAGACCATCCGCCACTTCATAACCGAAACCTGCGGCGAGATAATCTTCATCTTCTGCACCATTGAGTCGCTTAAGATCATCGGCATCACGCCAATCCAGAATCTTGTCACTCAAAGAACTAGCCGTTGCCTCATCAATGCCTGCAGCCGCAAACAGAGCCAACAATTGCGCTAGCGTCATTGCGTTAATATTGAACTTGCCATTCTCGTCCTGCAAAGACACGCTGACAGTCACTCTGTCCAACTGCATCTGCTGAAAACTTCCATCAGCCAACCAGCGCTGCGCCTCAGGCAAGGACAAGTTCCATATAGCCCATTGCACACCCGCATCAGCGGCATAGCGCGCCTGTGTACCATCGACAAAATTACTGCTGATACGAGTAACAGTTCGGCTCGTAGCAGAAAGGTGTAAGGCAATCATTGATAACAACACCAGCAGCCAGAGCACAATGACAAGCGCGATACCCTGTTGAAAGCGAGATCTACAGCATCGATTTGAACTCATAAGCCCCCACTCTAGGTCGAATCAATAACGCTGGCCAAACCCCATTTTCCTGCTGAAAGACGATTCTCATTAATAACGGTAACCGGGATTGCTCTATCCATTCGGCATTCCATTCGGGGGCAGCTCCAGGCTTTGCCTGCAAATAGTCGAGTCTGAAATGACTCAGATCTCCGCGGTACAGCACAACCGATGAACCCTCCTCCTGAAGTAACAGTCTTAGTGCACCCCAACTCAAATTTGCACTGTTAAGAGCGGAGTCTGTATCAGGACTCAATTCCTTCGTGGGAATAAACTGCTTATAGGCAATCACCAATTGCTCTTCATCCGTTACAGACTGTTGCTCAACCGCCAGTCTGATCCAATACAACTGCTCTCCATCATCCAGCTGTTTCAAAGGAGCGACAAATATCAACTCTCGTTCATTACCATAGACAGCGACCTGCCGGGCACCATTTGAATCAAGGATAGTCTCTTGACGAATATTGCCTAATGTACGTCGCAACGCATGCTGAACGGTAAAAACTTCATCCTGTGTGTTTTGGCGCAGTTCAACTGCCTCCCAAATACGTACCGCCAGAAAGAGTCCTGTAGACATAATCACTGCCAGCAACCCCAATAACACCAAGGCAACCATCATTTCTACCAAGGTAAAGCCTGTATGAGTAAAGCCTGTATGAACTCGTACCCGACAATTCATAGCCCATCATCCGAAACTAACTGAACCGAACTTAACCGAATACGGTGTCCTGGCGCCTCTGACCAGAGCACATCGAGGGTAACTCTGTATGGTATCAGCTGATATGATATTCCTGAGTCAGTATCGGGGAATTCCCAGACCCCGCTGTCGGCCTCCCAGCGATATTTGCCATTAAACTCTCCGCGGCGACTACCCGTAAATAATTCAGGTTCAGCAAGCAGTTCAGCCATTTTGGATTCCGCTAGTATGAGCGCATGCTGGCGGTTTTCGGCTGCATGGGTATTACGTGCGGAAAGGGAAAGAATCTGCATAATCACACCAAGAGAGAGCGACAGCACCAAAAATGCCACCAACACTTCGAGTAGCGTAAAACCACGGCAACGAGCACCAACACTATTCATGACTCTGAACCCTGCCAGTCAGCCAGTTAATCGTTACCTTTCTTCGCTGGGAGCCTGAACTGAGGGTCAGTATTCCTCCGTTAGCACTGCCATCCGGATAGAAGTAAATCCCTTTCTTTATACCCTCAGGGGTAGCAGCCAGCAGATCCAATTCAATCGACTGAGGCCAACGATGGGGAGGTCCGGTTCCTGACACCCGCAATTCTATCGGTTGCTGACTAAGGGAGACTCTGACAATACGTCCCTGCGCCATTGCCTGACTCTGCGCATAACGCAGCAAAGCCACCACCTTACCTGTCTCACTGCGCAGCTCTACCCCTGGAATCAAACCGGATAACCGTGGAGCAACCACGCTCAATGCCAACCCGGCAATGACTAAAACCACCAAAATTTCCAACAAGGTAAAGCCTTGCTGTCTGCCTCGTTTCATCGTCTTCGTCCGACATGAACAACGCTTTTATTGCCAACTCTGAATATCCCGATTTTCATTTTCACCACCTTCCTGGTTATCAGCACCGAGAGAATAGAGATCAAATTCACCATGCTTCCCTGGAAACATATACTCGTATTCATTGCCCCAGGGGTCACTACGAATGATATTTTTTTTAAGATAGGGGCCGTTCCATGTATTAACACCGGATGGATTGTTTATCAGTGCTTCCAACCCCTGCTCTGTGGTTGGATAATTCCCCACCTCCAGTCGATACAGATCCAGCGCAGAAGACAGTTCTTCGATCTGAAGCGAGGCGGTCTTGGTTTTTGAACTAGACAACTGTTTAAATACCTGAGGGCCAACCAAACTTGCCAGTAGCCCTAAAATCACCAACACCACCAAGATTTCCAGTAGTGTAAATCCTCTAACTGGCAATACATCACTGCGAATGTGTCTTGCTCCTACAGCGTTCATACCTCTGACTCCTAACATTAAATGGGTATATCGTTGAGACTCATAATGGCAACCAATATCGACATAATAATGCCCGCAATTATCACCCCCAGACTAACAATCAATGCCGGAGTCAGAATCGCAAGCATTCGTTGAATAGCTACTGCCACTTCACGATCGTATAGGTCAGCCACCTTCAGCAACATCTCATCCAACCGCCCGGTTTCTTCACCTACCTGAATCATCTGTATTGCTAACGATGGAAAATAACCGCTTAACTGCAGCGGATTTGCCAAATACCGCCCCGCCTTTAAATGTTCCACCGCCTTATCAACAGCCTCTACCATCCGGGTATTCGACAGACTTTCCCGTGCAATAGTCAGTGCGCTTAGCAGTGGCACTCCACCACCCACCAGGGTTCCCAGACTGCGGGTCAGTCGAGCGGTTTCCACTCGTTGATGCAATACGCCAAACAAAGGAATTTTCAGTTTCTGCCCATCCCAATTAAGCCGGTGTATGAATTGAGACATTCGATAGCGCCAATAAAATCCAAGGAATAGAAGCCCCACCAAAAACCAGGGGAAAAACTGCTTTATTCCAGCAGCCACGGCAATGACAATCTGAGTAGACAGAGGCAGTGCTTCCCCCATTCCCTCAAACAGCTGGTTAAACTGGGGAACCACATAGATCAAAATAATTAAGAGAGAGGAAACCGAAACAATCACTAGAATAATTGGATAGATTAACGCTGAAAGTACCCGTTGTTTCAAATCTTTACT
>JAIBCZ010000124.1 GCA_024679645.1 Amphritea sp. | reverse complement strand
GCCAGATACATCGTAACAGGGCTGCCAAGTCCACCCACGCCGATCACCAGAACTGATGCATTTAACCAGGCTTGCTGACCGGCAATATCAACCTCAGGCAGCATTATCTGGCGGCTATAGCGTAGTAGCTGTTCATCATTCAGCATTCGATGTCTTCTCTTTGTCCCAGGTCGCCCAGGTTATACGATCATTACCGCCATAATCCTGATCCGACGCTATACCGGTATAATCTAACTCAGCCAGCAACGCTTGCACGGCAGCAGCCTGATCATAGCCATGCTCAAACAGCAGCTTGCCACCTGTGACCAAAAACTCGCGGGCCTGGGTGGCAATCTGACGGATATCCGCCAAGCCATTGTCAGCAGCGACCAATGCACTCATCGGCTCGAAACGCAGATCACCTTGTTCAAGATGAGGATCCAGCGGGTCAATATAGGGCGGATTACTGACGATCATCTCAAACAATCCTTCCACTGGTTCAAACCAGCTCCCCTTTACCACGGCCACATTATCCAGCCCGAGGCGCTGACGATTTTGTTCCGCCAAGGCCGCCGCTTCCGTAACACGATCCACAGCAACCAGCTGCCAGGCCGGACACTCAGAAGCCAGTGCCAGCGCAATAGCGCCGGTACCCGTTCCCAGATCTAATACTCTGGCTACAGAATGAGGAATTAGTTCAAGGGCTTTTTCAACCAGGCACTCAGTATCAGGCCGGGGAATCAACGTGGTGGGGTTAACGTCCAGATCAAGGGTCCAAAAACCGCGACTACCCGTCAGATGAGCAATCGGTTCGCCCTGCAGCCGGCGTTGGAGCAACTGCTCAAACTGGCTTTGATGAATCTCTGTTAGCTGATAATCCCGATGAATAAAGAGAAAAGTGCGGTCTTTCTCAAGGATATGGCAGAGCAGTAACTCTACGTCCAGCTCCGCGCTATCGCTACTCTCCACCAGTTGACCAGCACAGGCCAATGCTTCAGATACGTTCATTAACAGAACGATCAGCTGCCCTCAGACAGAGCACCCAGTAGCTCAGCCTGATATTCGTTAACCAATGGATCTACTACCTGACCTAACGCACCTTCCATCACTTCCTGAAGCTTATACAGGGTAAGATTGATACGGTGGTCGGTCACCCGGCCCTGAGGAAAGTTATAGGTCCGAATCCGCTCGGAACGGTCGCCACTGCCGACTAGTGATTTGCGGGTACTGGCCTGAGCAGCGGCATGACGCTCCTGCTCTGCAGCCTGTAAACGAGACGCCAACAGCGACATCGCTTTGGCGCGGTTTTTATGCTGTGATCGCTCTTCCTGGCATTCAACGACAACGCCGGTAGGCACGTGCGTAATACGGATAGCTGAGTCGGTTTTGTTGACATGCTGACCACCTGCGCCGGAAGCACGGAAAGTATCAACCCGCAGATCACCTTTATTGATCTCAATATCACTGACTTCATCCATCTCTGGCATCACTGCGACAGTACAGGCAGATGTATGTATACGCCCCTGAGATTCTGTTTCTGGTACGCGCTGAACCCGGTGCGCCCCGGATTCAAATTTCAAACGGGAATACACATCTTTACCCACTATCCGCGAAATGACTTCTTTGTATCCGCCATGCTCGCCCTCGTTGGCGCTGATAATTTCCAGTTTCCAGCCCTGGTTTTCAGCATAACGGCTATACATCCGTAGCAGATCACCCGAAAATATCGCCGCTTCATCACCACCGGTTCCTGCACGCACTTCCACAAAGACATTGCGGGCATCATTCGGATCTTTCGGGAGAAGCAGAATCTGCAGGTCCTGCGTCAGTGTTTCAATACTTTCTTTTGCTACCGCAAACTCTTCTTTAGCCATTTCCCGCATGTCAGGATCGGAATCCTCCAGCATCAGTTTGGCTTCTTCCAGATCATTCTGGGCGGTCAGATAGGACTGGAAGCACTGAACAACCGGCTCCAGTTCAGCATATTCCATCGAGTAAGCGCGAAATTTATTCTGATCATTGATAACCTCCGCATCACCCAGTAATGCCGCCAGCTCTTCATATCGATCGGCCAGGGTTTCCAACTTCAGGGCTATAGATTCTTTCATCGTTAATCAGTCTTCTTTCGCGTTATGAGACAGCTGATACAGATCCTGTGCCATCTCGAGATAATCGTCACGCCCTTCCGCACTGGCTTTTCTCAGCTGTACGGTAGGGCTATGGAGAAATTTATTGGTCAGGCCACGTGCCAGATTATTGAGCACCTCGTCCGCTGACTTACCATTACTGAGTTGACGCAGTGCTTTTTCAAGCTCCGCATCACGCAGTTGTTCGGTCTGCTGACGCAATGCCATCACTGTTTCGACAGCACCCAGCGCCCGTAGCTGACGCATAAAATCTACGGCACCCACTTCCACCAGCGTTTCCGCTTCCCGGGCTGCGGATTCGCGGCTGCGAACATTTTCTTCGATCACCTCTTTAAGGTCATCGACGGTGTAGAGATAGACATCATCCAGCTCTGCGACTTCCGGCTCAATATCCCGGGGAACAGCGATATCCACCATAAAGATCGGACGGTGTTTGCGTTTTTTCAACGCTGATTCAACCGCCCCTTTACCCAGAATCGGCAATTGGCTCGCGGTTGACGCAATCACAATATCCGCATCTTCCAGCGCTTCAGGAATATCGCCTAACAATATTGCTCTGGCATTAAACTCATCGGCCAGCGCTTCAGCGCGAACCAGCGTACGGTTTGCCACAATCATCTGTTGCACACCCGCTTCCGATAAGTGTCGGGCAACCAGCTCTATAGTTTCACCCGCACCAATCAATAACGCTTTACTCTGGCTTAGATCAGAAAAGATATGTTGCGCCAGACTCACAGAAGCATAAGCGACAGACACCGGATTTTCGCCAATAGCCGTATCAGTACGTACTTTTTTTGCTACGGCAAAGGTTTGCTGAAACAATCGCGCCAACTCAGCCCCGACAACGCCTGCATCCTGAGAAACCGCATAACATGATTTTAACTGTCCCAGGATCTGCGGTTCACCCAACACCAAGGAATCCAGTCCGCTGGCAACCCGCATCATATGCTGAGCAGCATCCTGATTCCAATGAGCGTAGCTACAACTCTGAAGCTCATCCGGATCAAGGCTATGGTAGCTTCCCAACCACTCCAGCAACGCACGAGTCCCCTCCAGCTCTGTAGAGCAATACAGTTCGGTGCGATTACAGGTAGACAAAATCGCTACCTCTTTCAGATGAGCAAGATCGCAGGCCTGCGCCAACGCCTCAGCCATCTGTTCCGGTGCAAAAGCGACCTTCTCACGGACTGATACTGAAGCTGTCTTGTGATTAATGCCTAACGCGAGCAAAGCCATATAGGAAAACGACACCCAGATTGAAAATAGCGCGTAATAATACACTTAATTAACGTAAAGGTTAAAAAACAGAGGCCGGATCAGATCAATTTTTTACTATTTACACCCAGATATGACAACCGCCCCGAGATTCATCTATAGTGGAGCTTCTCTCTATTTGCGACAGATAAGAACAGCTAAATGAAAGTATCTATTCTCGCGACAACGGTTACGACAACACTCATCGCCACTTTGTTAAGCATAGGCGGATGTACCAGTCAGTTTAGCAAACCCGTTACCACGGCAGCGATTACCCCCTTGCCAGTCGTGGAATACATCCCCGGCGAGCTTAACCGGGAAACCCTTTATGAGCTGGTTGTAGCGGAAATAGCAGGCCAGCGAAAAGAGTTTGATATTTCACTGGAAAACTATCTTCATCAGGCGCAACTTACCGGCGATCCTGCTATCGCAAAGCGGGCCACCTATATTGCACAATATCTGCATCAGCCTGATCAGACGTTGCTGGCCAGCACATTATGGCAACAAGCTGAGCCCGAAAATCCAGAGCCTTACCAGATCGCCGCAGGAATACTGCTACGCAAAGGTGACTTTTCTACCGCACTACCGCTATTGAGAAAAGCGCTCCATCATTCTAATCCACAAACCTTAATGGTTATCAGCGCTCAGGCAGAGCAATTTAGCGCCGAAGAAGCGGGGGCTTATATCGGCTTATTAGAAGAATTTTCAAACCAGAGCTCTGACGCTACGCTGCTGACAACGTTAGGCCTGCTGTATAAACAGCAAGGCAATAAAAAACAGGCACTACAACACTTCAATGCAGCACTTCAGGCTGAGCCTGATCACCTTGAAGCGATCAAACAAAAAGCCGAGCTATTCAGAACCCAGAACAAATTCAAGCAAGCCATCAGTTTACTTGAAGCACAACTGGAAAAAGGCAAACCTGATCAGCAGCTTAATACGCTATACGTTCAACTGCTATTCCAGTCAAAACAGTCAAAACGTGGCGCTGAACAGGCACAACTATTAATAGAGCGTTTTGCTGACAAACCTCAGCTGAGTTTTTATGTTGCTCTTCTTCTCTTAGAAAATGAGCAGGTGGCGCAGAGTCGCCAGATAATGAAAGACTTGCTTAGTCGCTATCCAGACAACACCACCCCCTACTACTATCTGGGTTTAATTGAACAACAGGACGGCAATTCTGAGCTGGCCATAAGCCATTTTCTGAAAGTCAGGGACAATAACAATTTATTGCCCGCATTCCGCCGCATTGCAACGTTGCTTGACCACCCAAGTGACCGTCTCCAGCTGCAGAACATCACCCGGGAGGCCCGCAATAGCATTCCCGAAATCAGTATTCAGTTATATGTACTGGAAGCCGAGTGGCTTAATCTGAATGACTACAAAGGCACCGCGCTCAGCGTGCTCGACGAAGCCCTGCAACAACACCAGGATGACGTAAACTTACTCTATACACGGGCAATGATTCTTGAACCTCAGGATATACAGCTAATCGAACGGGATCTCCGTCGGGTAATTGAACTTGAGCCGGATAACAGCATGGCGCTCAACGCTCTGGGATACACGTTATCACTCTACACGGACCGCTTTGACGAAGCCTTTGAGCTGATCGCCGAAGCCTTAAGGCTCAAACCGGATGATCCCGCCATTCTTGACAGCATGGGGTGGGTTTTACTGAAACAAGGCAAGGCTGCAGAAGCAATTAGTTTTCTGCAGCAGGCATACAAGCTGTTTCCTGACCCCGAAGTCAGCGCCCATCTGATCCAGGCTTACCAGACATCAGGACAGCCCCTGCGAGCACAAGAACTTTTGCAGCAGGAGCTACTCAAACACCCTGATAATGAATTCCTGATGGATGCCGCAACATCCATCAACAAGCCTCAGGAATAAGCTTTGAACATTCGTATACTCATTCTATCCACAGCGCTGCTATTGTCAGGTTGCTCCGGCCTGACAACCACACAAGATGTTACTCCCCCTACCCACTCATGGGATGAGTTACAGCAGGCATTACTAACCGTAGACAGCTGGGAACTCAGGGGAAAAATAGGCATTCGTACCGCCAGTGAAAACCAAAACGCCAGTCTCTATTGGCAGCAGTTACAACAGCACTATCAAATCGAGCTCACCGGACCATTAGGTCAAGGTGGCGCCCGGATCGAAGGCAATGGCGAGGGAATTACCATCGATATCGCCGGTGAAGAGCCACTCTGGGCTGCGTCGCCGGAACTGCTCATGGAACAAACGCTTGGCTGGCAATTCCCGGTGCGAGAGCTGTTGTACTGGGTCCGCGGCATTCCTGCACCCGACCAGCCCTTCGAGCTCACACTGGATCAGCAAAGAGCGCAGAAAATATTTCAGAAAAACTGGGAAATCAACTACTTAAGGTTTAGTGATCAACAAGGTTACTCCCTCCCTGAAAAGATCATCATTAGTCAGAATGACCTGCGTCTTACCATCATTGCAAAAGAGTGGCTGGTCAAACTCTGAAATCAGTTCTTTTCAACCCCATTTGTTTGACTTTGACGATCCGTTCCGGGAAAATGTGCGCCTCTTTTGCCGGGCCTTGTCCGACATGAGAACTACTGGGGTATCGCCAAGCGGTAAGGCAACGGGTTTTGATCTCGTCATGCGCAGGTTCAAATCCTGCTACCCCAGCCATCTTTAACCTTGCATCCATAACGCGAAGCTAAAGAGAACGGCCGGGCAACGGCACCAAACCCATTTTATGAGGTTTAAGTAGAGTGCAGGCCCCGTCACAAATTATGAAAGAATCTCAATTTAACGACTGTAGATCCGAGAAGGTAGACATTGTGCCTAAAATGATGGTCTTCACTGGCAATGCAAATCGCCAGCTGGCTGAGAAAGTTGTAGAGCGCCTGGATATTCCAATGGGCGAAGCCACCGTAACTAAGTTCAGCGATGGCGAAGTCAGCGTTGAGATTCATGAGAACGCACGGGGTAAAGATGTATTTATCATCCAGCCTACCTGCGCTCCCACTAACGACAACCTGATGGAATTGATCGTGATGGCTGACGCTCTGCGTCGTGGCTCTGCCAGCCG
>JAIBCZ010000048.1 GCA_024679645.1 Amphritea sp. | reverse complement strand
GGGTCGACAAAAGGCTGGAGGTTAGAAGAGCGGTTATCGATGTGGATATTGATATGGTCGGGCAATGAATTGGATAGCAGCTCGGTTGTGTCGTGCAGCAGCTTATCCAGGTCGAATAGTGTTGGAGAGAGGGGCTGGCGACGGGAGAAAGAGAGGAGGCGACTGGTAATATCCGCTCCGCGTCGGGTCGCTCGGATAGCTGGTTCCAGATAACGCTGCAACTCTTCTTCCTTGGAATACCTGTCTCCCACTGAGTACAGATTACCGAGAATAATTGTCAGCAGGTTGTTGAAATCATGGGCCAGTCCCCCTGACATCTGGCCAACCGCATTCATCCGCTGTGCTTCATTTAATTGTCGCTCTGCATCTTTTTCTGCGGTGATGTCGAACGTCATAATAAGGATGCCGTTTACATCCTGGTCGGGATTGAAACAGGGGATTACAATTTGCTTACGAACTTTACTGTTTGAGGAGTGATCAGTGTCGTTGCTCGGTTCAGTATATTCTGCGGTGGATTGTTTGCCTTGAAGGGCCTCATTCAGCGGCGATGCGAATTGAGAAAACGTACTCTCACCTATGACCTGTCGTAAAGGCTGATTGATTATGCTGGCTTTATCTTGCTGCAGTATGTCGGCAAATCGCTGATTAACGAACAGGATATTGAAGCGGGTATCCAGGTAAGTGATAAAAGCGGGTAGTGCATCCAGGATCAAGCGCTGGCGTTGTTCGGCATGGGAGAGTGCTTCTTTGGTGCTGGCCATCGATTCTGATGCGATGACGAGTTGCTGGTTTTTTTCAGCGAGTGCATGGGTGCGTTGCTCAACTTTACTATCCAGGTTTTGAATTGAGTCACGTAATCGCTCCACCATAGTGTCAAACGTATTTGCCAGCAGCCCCACTTCATCATCGCGTCGGATACCGCTTTTAGCGGTCAGTTCACCAGCAGAAATCCTGACAGCTGTGTCAGCCAGGCGTTTTATGGGTTGGGTTATCCACTGGCTAAACAGCAGCATCAACAGCAGCGCTACCAGCAGAGCAATAGCAGCGATAGTGATAATGCGCTCAGTCAGTAGCTCAGAGCTGCTGCGCAGTTCATCGACATAAACCGTCGAGCAGATATACCAGTCAAAGCCAGGTAGATAGCGTACCAGCGATAACTTTTCGTACTTATAATTACCGGGGTCATTGGGGCGATCCCATTTGTAATACAGCTCATTTCCAGTATCAGCTACTTGCATTAGTTCTTCTGCTATCTCCCGGCCGGTTACCGGATTGGTTAGCCCAAGAAAGTTTGTTCCATCAATGTTTGAGTTGGGATGGATGAGCATGTTTTTGTTGCCATCAAAGACAAACAGGTAGCCAGTGGATGCAATTTTTATATCTTTGATACCTTGGCGTAATTCGTCTAACGCTTCTGTTCTTATCTGATCGATATCAGCCTTGAGATCATTAAGGTAGATACCAGAACCTATGATAAAGCCCCATTGTGGATAGTTTTTAACAAAAGAGACTTTGTCCAGCGGGCTCTCTGCGTTCAGGCGATTCCATTGGTACTGATAAAACCCTTCGCCCTGATTCAGTGCCAGATCAACGAGTGCGGGAATGGCCGCCTGGCCCTCAAAGTTAAACAGACTGGAGGCGTCTTTTCCATGATATCTGGGATCGGGATGGGAGAGGAGAACACCATTGTAATCTGATATCCAGATATAGTCGTTTTCACCGTATTTGAGATCACGAATTTTTTCAAAAATAGCTTGCCGGGTCAGCGCTTCGTTCTGACCATTGCGGCGCGCATTAGCAAAGCTACTCGCGATATAGGATTCAGTGAGTCGAACAACCGACTGCAATCGCTTTTTATGTGATTCGAGTGCCTGGCTTCGGTACTTTTCAGTGTCTGAATACATTTTGCCGGCGAGTGAAAATACACTGTTGATGGCGATGTGGCTGGCGTTGCGCTCAATCTCAAAGACTTTTTTCTGGATGACGGGTACTGAGTAAAAGTAAACCGTGACAAATATCATCGAAATGATAATCAGCAGGGTAAGGAAGAAGCGTTGCATCAGTTTGGGTCTGAAATGCATGTTGAAGTCGTCTGGTACGTTCAGTTATTAGGACTTAACTATTCTATAGTAAACGGGTTCGTGCCATATAGCTTGTTACATTTTGTAAGAATTCAGACAACTTACGGCAAAGATTATAGGGTCTACTGGTCTGGCAATATAGAAAAACTAAGACTCAGAATAATAAAAATACTGACTGAAATTTATGGTCGGAAGCGAGTTAAAATGCCTTCTCTGTATACGTTCAAAGACTTTCACGCTGAACTGAATCGTTATGGTTCGGCGACCTTCCTCTGTTACTGGTTAATGTTACTGAATAGCCGCGTCATCTCTGTTCAAACGTTATCAGATTGAATTCTGCTTCTTAAGTTTAGCCCAATCCAGCAACCGCACGCCGGTCACATATTATGTACAGGAACCCCTAATGTCTGAACATCATAATGTTTATAACCAGTCCCTCGATAAAAACCGGGCGAACTTTACTGCACTGACTCCGCTGACGTTTCTTGAACGTAGCGCCAAAGTTTACCCTGAACGAATTGCAACGGTGCATGGGGCTGTGCGGCGTACCTGGGCTGAAACGTACCAACGCTGCTGTAAACTTGCCAGTGCGCTGAGTCAGCGGGGTATTGGTCAGGGCGACACAGTCTCTATTATTGCGCCAAACCTGCCGGAGCATTTTGAAGCTCACTTTGGTGTGCCGATGAGCGGTGCGATTCTGAATTCTATCAATACTCGTCTGGATTCTGAGGCGATTGCGTTTGTTTTGCAGCATGCCGAGTCTAAAGTGCTGATCACCGAGCGTGAGTTTTCTGCGGTTGTTAAGAAAGCGCTGAAGATGATTGGTAAGAAGATTCTGGTAATCGATATCGATGATCCATCCTATGAGGGTGGGGAGCTGGTGGGTGATCTGACTTACGATACTTTCCTGAATGAAGGTGATAGTACGTTTACCGGAGTGATGCCGGAAGACGAGTGGGATGCGATCACTCTGAACTACACCTCGGGTACTACTGGTGATCCAAAAGGTGTGGTTTACCATCATCGTGGTGCGTACCTGAATGCGGTGAGTAATATTGTTTCCTGGGATATGGGGCAGCACCCCGTTTATCTATGGACGCTGCCGATGTTTCATTGCAATGGCTGGTGCTTCCCCTGGTCGATTGCTGCTGCATCAGGTACCAGCGTAAGTTTACGCCATGTTCGGGCGGATAAAATATTTGAAGAGATTAAAGAGCAGAAAGTAAATCATTTCTGCGGTGCACCGATTGTCTTGAATATGCTGAACTCTGCGCCTGAAGAAATGAAATCTGGTATTGATCATCAGGTTAAGGTGATGACGGCCGGCGCTGCGCCACCGGCATCAGTGATTCAGGGAATGGAAGATCTTGGCTTTAAAGTGACCCACGTTTATGGCCTGACGGAAACTTATGGTCCTTCTGTTGTTTGTGCCTGGCATGAAGAGTGGGATGCCTATGATGACGAGAAAAAGTCTCGTTTGAAATCGCGTCAGGGTGTGCGTGCGCCGATGCTTGATGGGTTGATGGTGGCAGACCCCGATACATTGGAGCCGGTACCACAAGATGGTGAAACCATCGGTGAGATCTTTATGCAGGGTAATTTGGTGATGAAAGGTTATCTGAAGAACCCTTCAACAACCGATGAAGCGTTTGATGGTGGCTGGTTCCATTCGGGGGATTTGGCGGTTTGGCACACTGATGGCTATATCGAGATTAAGGATCGCTCTAAAGATGTCATTATCTCCGGCGGTGAAAATATCTCCAGTATTGAAGTTGAGGATGTGCTGTATCGACATCCAAAAATTCAGGATGCCGCTGTTGTTGCCCGTCCCGATGAAAAATGGGGGGAAACACCTTGTGCCTTTATTACAACGGCTGAAGGTGAAACGGTGACCGAAGCGGAAATAATAGAGTTCTGCCGGGCTAATATGGCGCATTTTAAAACGCCAAGAAGGGTGGTTGTGGGTGAGCTGCCAAAAACCTCCACCGGTAAAATTCAGAAGTTCGTGCTGCGGCAGACTGCGAAAGAGTTAGATTGATTCTATTGATGGATTTATCGTTGTTATAGAGACAAGAAGAAAAGACTCTTCTTGTTTCATTTAGAGTGTCAGACGGGAGAATAATAATGAAAGTAACCGTAATACTGACACCCGGCTCTTCAGGTGTGAAATGGAAGAGCTTGGGAGAAATTGCCCTGGATTCCCAGGCGTTAGAAAGTATAAATGAAGCGTTGCAGCTCAAGCGGAGTGGTCGCGCGACTGAAGTAACAGTTGTTACTTTAGGACAGTCGTTGACGCTTGAACAGAGTGAGGATTTGCTGCTGCAAGGTATTGATCGTCAACGCTTGATTCCTTGCGAAGTTATTCCCAGTGCGATGGAATTAGCCGAAGTCCTATTGGCTGTCGTTCATCTGGAAAAACCAGATCTTATTTTGATTGGTCGTCGTGAAGAGAAGCGGCAGTGCCAACTGGGAAATCTCTTGGCTGAGTTGTTAGAGTTCAGGTCGTCACAGGCTGAAGAAGAAGAAAGTCAGTTTTATCGTACGCTGGTAATTCGGGAGATTGGTAGTGGTGTTAATGTTGTTACATTGCCCGTTATATCGGCCGATAAGGGGTTGGTAAAAGAAAAGCTTAGTCGTCTTCAGGTTGCCTGAATACATAGGTTAGTGCTCTGTGCTACCCCAATTAGGGGATCGGGGTGGGTCTGTTTTGCTGGTACAGTCTAATATGGCTATAAGAGTGTTGTCTGTTGAGGGTGGTATTGTAAAAAATGCCGACCGCTGCAAAGCAGGGTCGGTTGGTAAATACCACTTAGAGTGCAAGGCTCGCAGTGCAAGAAACTGTGAGCTAATAGGCATCGAAACAGTATTCATTCTGGCCTGTTTAAGAAAAGATAACGATAGCTATTGCAGTCAATTAATTGATTTAATCGGACGGCTATCCTTTAGATTTACGATAGGTGCTGGGTGAGATTCCGGTCCAGTGCTTAAACGCTCGAGTGAATGCAGCAGCTTCAGCAAAGCCGAGCAAGCGAGCGATTTTTGAGATAGGCAGGTTGGGTTGGCTGAGAAGGTGAATCGCCTCATCGCGGCGCACACCATCCTTAATATCCTGAAAACTGGTGCCTTCTTCGTCAAGCTTTCGGCGCAGGGTTCGGGTGGTGGTGTGTAATTGGTTGGCGATATCCTCCATACTGGTATCGACCATTGATTCGGCGTTCTCCAGATAGTCCATTACCTTGCGGGTATAGACGGGGTAATAGGATTGTCGTTTGAACCAATCGAGAGGGGCGCGTGTGAGGTAGCTGCTGAGGTTTTGCAACGTTTGTACGACCGGAGCATCCATGATCGCCCGGTCAAAGATAATACTATTGTTTGCTTGATCGAACACAGCAGGGCATGGAAACATGAGCCGATACTCTTCAAAGTGTTCTGGCTTAGAGTGAGCAAAGCAAACCTGCTTTAGCGGAATACGCTGGCCGATTAGCCAGCTGGGAAAACGGTGCCAGAGGGTCATCAGCAGATCGATCAGGGCGTGATCAGGGTCTTTGGCAGGATCGGTCAGATTGATGGTGAAGATGGCGCTGTCTTCCTTTTCTGTGATACTAAGATGAGAGGCGGGCACAAGCAGGTTATAAAAGAACACGGCTTGCTTAAAGACCTGGCGCAGGTCGGTGCAGTGGACAACTTGTCGGGCCATGAGCCCGAATACCCCGTAACGACAGGGGTGGCTGCCCAGGCCAAGATAGTCGTCATCGCCGTGTCGCAGGATCGACTGAACCAGTCGGCTCAGCTGCATAGGTGTAATACGCACCTCATGGTTGCTGAGCAGCTCGTTGTTGAGCCCGGACTCCAGCAACAGTTGCTGTTCATTCAGCCCGTTGAGTCGTGCGCCTTTGAGCATTGCGTTGGCAAAATGGATCGAGATGGAGTGATGGTTATAACTCATAACTGGATTCCGAAAATATTAAATACGTTGTCCTATAATGGAGCTGTTTGTCCGATAGTATCAGATTTTTCCGAAATTAAATGGTCTGATGTGTCCGAAAATATCAATTATAAGGCTTTTTTCGTTATTGTTGTCCTAGGCAAGAGAAGGCAAACTAGGTCATCATATAAACCTCAAATAAGAAGTGAGTGCTATGAAAATTCTTGTACCGGTAAAACGTGTTATCGACTACAACGTTAAAGTTCGGGTTAAGTCCGATAATAGCGATGTAGATCTGGCCAACGTAAAGATGGCGATGAACCCATTCTGTGAGATCGCTGTTGAAGAAGCTGTTCGTCTTAAAGAGGCGGGTGTTGCCAGCGAAATTATTGCCGTGTCTATCGGTGATAAAGCGTGTCAGGAACAGATTCGTACTGCGTTGGCACTGGGTGCTGACCGCGGAATTCAAATCGATACTGAATCTGCCCCTGATGCATTGTCTGCAGCCAAGCTGCTGAAAGCAGTGGTACAGGAAGAGCAGCCTACTCTGGTAATCATGGGTAAGCAGTCTATCGATTCAGATAATAACCAGACCGGTCAGATGCTGGCTGCATTGCTGGATTATCCTCAGGCAACTTTTGCGTCTGAAGTTAAAGTTGAAGGCGATAAAGTTCAGGTAACCCGCGAGATTGATGGTGGTTTACAAACAATTGAGCTGAACCTGCCTGCCGTTGTTACAACTGATTTGCGTTTGAACGAGCCTCGCTATGCATCTCTGCCAAACATCATGAAAGCGAAGCGCAAGCCGCTGGATGTTAAGACCCCGGCTGATCTGGGTGTGGAAGTAGGCAACAAAGTTACACTGATGGCGGTGAATCCACCTGCAGAACGTCAGGCCGGTATTAAAGTGGCCACTGTTGACGAGCTGATGGATAAACTGAAAAACGAAGCCAAGGTTATTTGAGGAGAAAATTTATGACTATTCTGGTAATTGCAGAACATGATAACCAGGCGCTTAAGCCTGCAACCCTGAATACCCTGGCAGCAGCACAGCAGATTGGTGGTGATATTGAACTGCTGGTTGCGGGTCATAACTGTCAGGCAGTTGCTGATGCCGCTGCTGCGATCCCTTCTGTTTCCAAGGTATTGCTGGCAGATAATGCTGCGTATGAACACCAGCTGGCAGAGAATATTTCTAAGCTGATCGTTGCTCTGGTCAGTGGCCACAGCCATGTTCTGGCGCCTGCAACCACCAATGGTAAGAACTTCCTGCCACGGGCTGCTGCACTGTTGGATGTTAACCAGCTGTCTGATGTTATCGCGGTTGAGTCTGCTGACACTTTCCAGCGTCCTATCTATGCGGGTAACGCGATTGCGACCGTGAAGACTGAAGATGCGGTTAAGCTGCTAACGGTTCGTGGTACTGCATTTGATGCGGTTGCTGATACCGGTGGAAGCGCGTCGATTGAAGCGGTTTCTGAAGTTTGTGATGCAGGTTCTTCAAGCTTTGTTGGTGAAGAGCTGGCGAAGTCTGACCGACCTGAACTGACAGCAGCGTCTATTATCGTGTCCGGTGGTCGTGGCATGGGTAATGGTGATAATTTCGAAATGCTATACAGCCTGGCAGACAAGCTAGGTGCAGCAGTAGGTGCTTCCCGTGCAGCTGTAGATGCAGGCTTCGTACCTAACGATATGCAGGTAGGCCAAACCGGTAAGGTGGTTGCCCCTGATCTGTATATTGCTGTGGGTATCTCCGGTGCGATTCAGCATCTGGCAGGTATGAAAGATTCCAAAGTGATCGTAGCGATCAACAAAGATGAAGAAGCGCCTATCTTCTCTGTTGCTGATTACGGACTGGTAGCGGATCTGTTTGACGCGGTACCTGAGCTGTCAGGCCAGATCTGAGCGTAACCGTATAAAGCTGAAAAAATAAGAATAAAGGTAATATCATGAGTGATTACAAGCACCCCCTTAAAGATGCAGAGTTTATTCTGAATGAGCTGGTTCAGTTTGATCAGCTTTGTGCTGATGCAGGAATGGACGATGTTAACAGTGAACTGGCATCGGTCATTCTGACCGAAGCCGGTAAATTGAGTTCCGGTTTGCTGGCGCCATTAAATGTCGTAGGGGACTTGAATCATCCGACCCTGGGTGAAAACGGTGTGCAGCAAACAGAAGGTTTTGCTGAAGCATACCGTGAATACCTGGAAGGGGGCTGGGCAACTCTGACAGCAGATGAGGCCTATGGTGGTCAGAATTTGCCAAACGTATTGGGAACAGCTGTAAATGAAGTGTGGCAGTCCGCTAACATTTCGTTTGCCCTGTGTCCATTACTGAGTCAGGGTGCGATCGAGTCGATCAGTCATCATGGTAGTGATAGCCTGAAAGAGAACTTTTTGACTAAGCTGGTCAGCGGTGAGTGGACAGGTACCATGAACCTGACCGAATCTGATGCGGGTACAGATCTGGCGGCGGTGAAAACCAAAGCGGTACCTAACGGTGATCATTACCTGATCACCGGGCAGAAGATCTTTATCACCTGGGGTGATCATCAGATGACCGATAATATCGTTCATCTGGTACTGGCTCGTCTACCAGGTGCGCCAGCAGGCGTAAAAGGTATCTCGCTGTTTATCGTGCCTAAATTCTTATTAGATGAAAACGGTAACCCGGCCGAACGTAACGACGCTTACGCGGTTTCTCTTGAACATAAACTAGGTATCCACGGTAGCCCTACCTGCGTCATGAGTTTTGGTGATAACGGTGGTGCAGTAGGTTATCTGGTAGGTGAAGAGAATAACGGCCTGGCGTATATGTTTACGATGATGAATCACGCTCGTCAGGGCGTTGGTTTACAGGGTTTGGCGGTATCTGAAGCCGCTTATCAGCATGCATTGCAGTATGCTAAAGATCGTATTCAAGGTTCCAACCGGGATGGCAGCCGCTATCCAATTATCCGCTTCCCCGATGTGCGTCGTATGTTGATGCAGATGAAATCCGGTACGGAAGCGATGCGGGCTTTGTGTCTTGTTGCTGCGGCAGAAGCTGATCGTGGTAATCAGAGCCGTGTTGATTTGTTAACCCCGATTGTTAAAGGCTGGGTGACTGAGTTTGCTCAGGAACTTACCTCTCTGGGTGTTCAGGTTCATGGTGGTATGGGCTTTATCGAGGAAACCGGTGCCGCTCAGTTCTACCGTGATGCTCGAATTCTGACAATTTATGAAGGCACCACCGGTATTCAGGCGCTGGATCTGGTTGGGCGTAAGACGCTGGTCAATGGTGGTGAGTCCCTGGCCGCGTTGCTGGATGAAATGTCAGCAGATATAACCCGTTTTGAAGCGTTGGGCGGTCAGTTCACACTGGCAGCACAGCAGTGTCGTGCATCGCTGGAAAACGGTATTGCCGCACGTCAGTGGCTGCTTGATAGCAAAGAAGATAAGAGTGCAGCAGGCAGTTCAAGTGTTAACTTTATGATGCTGTTCGGCTATCTTTGTGGTGGCTGGTTGATGGCTAAAAGCGCGGTGCAGGCTCAGGCACAGCTGGATGCAGGTACCGGCGATAGCGAGTTCCTACAGTCAAAACTGGTAACAGCCCAGTTCTTCTGTGAGCATATGATGACACGCACACAGTCCTGTCTGGCTTCTGTTATGGCCGGCAGCGATAGTATTATGGCGTTAGATGAAGAGCAGTTTTAATACCGGTAACCGAGGATAAAAGAACAATGCAAAGAGAGTCGATGGAATTTGATGTAGTGATCGTCGGTGCCGGCCCGGCCGGCCTGTCTACTGCTTGCCGCCTGATGCAACAGGCGAACGAAGCGGGACAGGAGCTGATGGTATGTGTGGTAGAGAAGTCTGCTGAAGTAGGCGGCCATATTCTGTCTGGAGCAGTGGTGGAACCCCGCGCATTGGACGAGCTTTTTCCTGAATGGAAAGAGCAGGGCGCTCCCCTCAATACCGAAGTGACAGAGGATCAGATCTACCTGCTGAAAAGTGGGGAGAAAGCGACCAAAATTCCTAATGGCTTAGTCCCTAAAACCATGCATAACCATGGCAATTATATTGCCAGTGTTGGTAATCTGAGCCGTTGGTTAGGCGAGCAGGCTGAACAACTGGGTGTGGAAATCTTCCCAGGCTTCCCCGCTTCACACATTATCTATGGCGACGATGGCCGGGTAGCGGGCATCGGTACCGGCGATATGGGGCTGGATGAAAGTGGCGAGCAGAAAGATACCTATATGCCGGGTATGGATCTGTTGGCTAAATACACTATCTTTACTGAGGGCTGTCGTGGTCACCTGGGTAAAGAGCTACTGGCTAAATTCGAGCTGGATAAAGATGCCGATGCTCAGCATTACGGTGTCGGTATTAAAGAGTTGTGGGATATTCCTGCCGATAAACACCAGCCGGGTCTGGTGTTACACGGTGCGGGCTGGCCTCTGAGTGAAGCCGGTGCGAGTGGTGGTTTCTTCCTTTACCATGCCGAAGATAACCAGGTTGTGGTGGGACTGATTACCGATCTGAATTACGATAATCCACACCTGAGTCCGTTCGATGAGTTCCAGCGGATGAAGCATCACTCGTTGATCTCTCAGCACCTGGAAGGCGGTAAGCGGGTCTCATATGGTGCTCGTGCTATCACTAAAGGTGGCTTTAACGCATTGCCGAAGATGAGCATGCCTGGCGCACTGCTTTTAGGTTGTGATGCAGGTACGCTCAACTTTGCTAAGATCAAAGGTACACATACCGCGATGAAGTCGGGTATGGTTGCTGCAGAAACCCTGTTTGCTGCACTGAGTGGCGGTGATGAGGGGGGTAATGATCTGACCGCTTATGGCGAGAATTTCAAAAACTCCTGGGTTTATGAAGAGCTCTATAAGAGCCGTAATTTCGGTCCTGCGTTGCATAAATATGGCACTATTATTGGTGGTGCGCTTAACTACATCGATCAGAATATATTTAGCCTGCCGTTTACTATTCGTGATAATCACGCAGACTACGCACAGATGAAGCCTGCGGCTGAATGCGATGTAATCAGCTATCCAAAACCCGATGGTGTTCTGAGTTTTGATAAGCCTTCTTCGGTGTTTATTTCAAACACCAACCATGAGGAAAGTCAGCCTTGTCATCTTAAGCTGACTGACAGCAGCATACCTCTGGGTCAGAACCTGCCTAAGTTCGATGAACCGGCGCAGCGTTACTGCCCGGCAGGCGTATACGAAGTGTTGGAAAACGAGGCGGGAGAGAAAGTCTTCCAGATCAACTCTCAGAACTGCGTACACTGTAAAACTTGTGATATTAAAGATCCTGCTCAGAATATTACCTGGGTTGCGCCTGAAGGTGGCGGTGGACCGAACTATCCGAACATGTAACCGAAACTTGTAGCGCTTGCTGGACTTGCGCTCATAACGTTTCAGAAAGACAAACGGAGCCTATTGGCTCCGTTTTTGGTTTAGGTTGTCATAAATGTTTCCGTTGCGAGCCAGATTGGGGCCTGTATATAGCTCGAAACTTGTTTGTGGTTAGAGGAAAAACCAGAGCCCTGATATATAAAAACTAACGCGCCTAAGGGGGATTTTTTATATTCGAATAGTTTAGAGCGTAGTTGGCCCGATGCGCGAAATTATTTTGGCAGTTATGTCATTCTGGCACGTTAAAATCTTGCTAAGCCATCCATTGT
>JAIBCZ010000219.1 GCA_024679645.1 Amphritea sp. | reverse complement strand
TTAACCCAGGGTTGTTCTGGCAGAAGCTTGAGTTGATCAAGCACCAGCTGTTGATCACTGTCTTCGCTGCAATGGATTTGTAGTTTGGGTTTGGGAATGGGTGTTAGAGGAGGCTTAGCTTTCAGGCATCCTTTGCGGTAATAGGGTGTAAAGACTTTATAGGCAGTCCCTTTTTTCGTATGAATTTCCCAGGGTTCCCAGAGAAGAGAGCCGTTGAAGCTATCGACCGCTATTCCTTGTGCTAACAGGTACTCTTTAATATAGGTATCGCGGCTGATGGCATGGGGGGTATAGCATCGATTCCAGACTACAGATTTTGCTCCGGTGCTTTTAATAAGTTTAAGCAGGGCTTGCAATGGTTCATCTTGAAATAGTCTCAGACCTCCAGCTAACTGGTGATTCAAGCTATCCAGACTGTGATGAAGCCAACAGCGGCTGGCTGCACCAGGTGTCCATTGCGAGGTATCAGACTGATCATCGATAAAGATTGGAATAACCGGCCCGTTATTGGCTGCGAAGGACAGAGCAGGGTTATCAGCGAGTCTCAGATCTTGTCTGAACCAGACAATGACCGGGCTGGTTAAAGAAGACATTGTTAATTACGTAGCCCCAAATGAGCTGGGTAAGGTTCCAGGTAACGCTGAGTACGAATATATTCACTACCATTCTGATTTATATAGTGAGCCAGTAATGTCATTGGGGTTATCAGGTTTACCTCTCCAAGCCGGTATTGTTCAAATATCTTTAAGATATCCCGGCGTACACGACTTTCTACGGAGCGTTTCAGATAGCCCATGATATGTTGCATTACATTACAATGAGAACCCCGGGAAGCGGGTTTCTTTATCGCTTCCATAAATTGCTGATGGTAAGCCGGTAACAAAGATTCAAGTGGCTCTATTTTTGCTACAGCCAGCATTTTTCCCAACGTTTTGTAAGCAGTCTGATTGTGTGCCATCAGAAGGTATTTATAGCTGCTGTGAAATTGAAGCAGGTTGTGGAGGCTGGGTTGTTCCAGCACTTCTGTTCTGAAGTTGTGATGTGCAAATACCCGCATAACAAAATTCTCTCTCAAACGGGGATCGTTTAACCGACCGTCTTCTTCAATGGGCAGGTTGGGGTAGCGCTCTATTAAAGCTTTAGCAAACAGACCCGATCCTCTCTGAGCATGAGGATAGCCCGAACGCTGATAGATTTTTACCCGCTCCATGCCGCAGCTTGGAGAATCTTTTTTCAATATGAATCCATCCAGTCCCTTGCATCTTTTAAGAATAGGGTCAATGGCATTGGTTAATTGTTCTGTGAGATCCAGCTCAGAATCTTTTGTATAGGTCAGCGTTGGATTTTCAGGATCACCAATCAGACGCATTGTCGGCCGGGGAATACCGAAACCGGCGGCGACTTCGGGGCAGAATGGTTTATAACTAAAATGTGATGCTAATTGCTCACGACAGATTTTCGATTGGCTATGTCCACCATTAAAGCGGACTTCTTCCCCCACCACGCAGGCACTAATTCCGACGGGTATATCTGTTATTTCACTTATTAGCTTCATGTTTGCCACCATTAGCAGGTTCTGTAATGGTTCATACGCAGCCAGGGCGTAGATGGATCAGTCTGTTTGAAAAGATAAAGGGGATGAATGGATAGATGTGTGACGAAAATAAAAAATACTTGACTAAAGTACTCGGCTTTATATAATAACCTACTAATTGACTCGGGTAATAGCTGGATCGTAGCTTAAATCTGCTCTCTCATTCAGATTAAGTTTACCGTTTAGTGTTTCCGGTGATGTTTAACTGCTGTGGCCAATTTTCCCTTCAAAGCTTTGAATCGATATTGTCCTTTTTAGAGCCGCTGTGTTTACAGCGGCTTTTTTTTTCGTTTTTGGCAGGCCTTGCTGACCGGGTTACCCTAACAAGCGCCCGCTTGTATGGCCGTTAGGGCGATAGTGAACACAATATCGTCGACTAACGCGCCTCGGGAAAGGTCATTAACAGGCTTGCGCATTCCCTGTAGCATTGGACCGATACTGATAACATCCGCACTTCTCTGGACCGCTTTATAGGTGGTATTGCCAGTATTCAGATCCGGGAATATAAAGACCGTCGCCTGACCTGCAACGTTGCTATCGGGGGCCTTCGACCTGGCCACACTTTCCATCACTGCTGCATCATATTGTAACGGACCATCGATCAGCAGGTCTGGGCGTTTCTCCCGGGCTATACGAGTAGCTTCCCTGACTTTATCAACATCAACACCCTGGCCCGAAGCGCCGGTGGAATAGCTGATCATCGCTACCCGGGGAGGGATACCAAAAGCGGTTGCCGAATCTGCCGATTGAATAGCGATATCAGCCAGCTGTTCCGCGTCAGGGTCAGGGTTGATGGCACAATCACCGTAGATCAATACCTGTTCTGGCAGACACATAAAGAAGATTGATGAGACAAGGTTGCACCCAGGTGCGGTTTTTATCAATTGCATCGGTGGGCGAATAGTATTGGCAGTGGTGTGGACAGCGCCACTCACCAGACCGTCAACGTGCCCCATTTCCAACATCAGGGTTCCCAGAACAACGTTATCCTGAAGCTGCTCTTCGGCGATGATTTCGGTCATCCCCTTATGGCTTCGTAGTTCAATTAATCGATTAATGTAGTCATTACGGATCAGCTCAGGGTCACGTATTAAAACATTATCGTTGAGTAATACCCCCTGATTCTTAGCAATCTGAACAATCTCTTTGGTACTGCCTAACAGAACACAGCGGGCGATACCGCGCTCAGCGCAAATAGCCGCGGCTTTAACTGTACGGGGTTCATTGCCTTCCGGAAGTACGATGGTTTTTTGCGCCTGGCGGGCACGATTGATCAACTGATAACGGAATGCTGGAGGGGAGAGGCGACGCTGATAATTATTAACCACCAGTGTTGTCAGCCAGTCACGGTTGATATGGGCGGCGGTTGCTTCCTTTATATCCCGGATACGTGCCTGATCATCGGGCCGTGTCTCCTGATTCAACTGAGTCATTGCAATGGCGGTCTGCCAGCTATCCTGCTCAATACTGATGATGGGTAAACCTGTTTTACATGCGCCAGCGCAGAGTTTTAGTACCGCAGCTGAGGGCATAAAGCCGCCAGTGAGAACCAGGGCGGCCAACTCTATTCCGTTAACGGCAGCCATACAGGCGGCCACAATCATATCGTCACGGTCGCCCGGGGTAATAATCAGCGAACCAGGCCGCAGTTCATTAACGGCATTGGCGACGGTTCGGGCACACATAGTGATACGGGTTACCCGACGGGTTTTAATTTCGCCGGTATTGATCACTGTTGCATTCAGGTGCTGGGCAATATCTCTGACTCTGGGGGTAATAAGGTCACGATTCCAGGGAATGCAGCCAAGTAATCGAAACTGATGGTTATCAAAGATGGTTGCGTGTTCCCGGATAACTTCTGCTGTGAGGCTGTGGGTAACCGTACCGCTGGTACCCAGAAAAGGCTGCATATAGCCTTCCCGGTTTACCGGAGCGCCCAGCTTGCTAATAATGCAACCCAGTAGTTTCTTGTTTTTGATACCGCCATAAGCGCGGGCGGTAATATCAATGTGATCCTGTAGGGCTTCGATGCTGTCGTTTCCTGGCGCGGCAACCAGTACCACCTGAGCATCCAGTGCTTTGGCGATCTCTTTGTTTATGCGGGTAGCGAAAGGCTGGCTTTCGGTATGCACCATGCCTTCAATGATGACAACCTCATTATCTGCAGGCAGGCTTTGTTCGTAGCGGGCAACGATCTGTTCGAGCAGCTGGTCCCCTTTATCCTGACTAACGAGATGTTCCGCCTCACGAATGGCTACAGGTTCGGCAATAGGAGAAGTACAGTCGCCTTCTAACATCATCGTTGAGCTATCTTTGCCGTTACCCTGAGCGATCGGTTTGAAAAAATGTACCTTAATACCCTGTCGGTTCATCGCCTGAAACAGGCCTAAAACGGCAGTGGTAAGACCGGCACCGACACCGGTTGGTGCAAGAAGTAATGCTTGAGACATCAGAGTTCCTTGAGGCCTTTAATGACCTTAGTTAGTTCCCGGCACTTAAAACGGGTACTGAATCAGATTAGTAAAAAAGGAACCAGATCTGGAAGAGTTTTTATTGACTGGTATGGTGATCGATTCTACGGGTTTGGT
>JAIBCZ010000095.1 GCA_024679645.1 Amphritea sp. | reverse complement strand
CTTCTCCGATGACCTGGAAACAGACCACAACGGCCCGATATTAATACTGCCTTCATTCTACATTACGCAGTTGCAGCATAAAACGTATTCGACAATTTTTGTGACCGAAATCATAAAGCCGGTTCGAAGTTGATAGAAGCAATGTTCTTTAACGGTTACAGGAACTAATTTTCCACTTCCTGCATTGTTAACCCCTTATCACTATAGCAAACCAACCTCGAACCTAACCGATCAGGGCTCCTCAGAAAGGCGCAAAACGGACATTAAAAAACCCGCTACAAGCGGGTTTTCACACTAAAGAGTCAGTATCTTAAGAAGCAATTAACGCTTACGTTACAGAGCGTTCATCTCTTTAAAACGCTCAACCAGCGCTGCCGGATATTTTTTCTTATTACCACTGTTCAGTACAAAGACAACCGATTGTCCCTGTGGGCCCGTACCTATCTGGGTCAAACGGTAGGCCGCTTCACCGGTAGCACGTACCGCTTCCATATCTTCCAGCGTACTAAAGACGTACAGGCGACCATCTTCTGCACGCATCTCACCATAAAAAGTCTCATCAGCAGCCATATTGCCGCTATACATCTCTACACCCGCGATACCTGACAATTTTTTCTTATCTTCGGAGCGCAGACCAAATACCAGAGTCTCATTCTTAGGGCCTTCACCGATAAAAACTTTACGATAAGAGGTCTCACCCACTGTGAGAAATTCTTGATACGTCGCAAAGTCGTCAAACACATAGTGACGACCCTCATGATCCACTTCGTAAAGATCCTGGTTATTAAACTCAGGCGCCATCGCCACTTCTTGCTTTACGTCTTGTGTCTGACAAGCCGTCATTGTTAGCGTTACCGCTGTAATAGCTGTAGCTATAGCTGCTTTTTTCAAAAAGGACATATTTTCCCCCAGGGATTATCTTATCTGCCGAAAGCGATCGGCTCTCGGCATTCATAAATTCCACCCGAAGGGTAAAGCGTTAAAATGACAGATTGGTTGCTTTAATATGTCATATTGATGACAAGGGCAGTATCCGTGTTAAATCTTTGTTCCCAGCCTGAACCTTTATACAGGCCTTCAGCTTTCATCCAGTAGAGAAAAGGAAATAAAAGTAGTGAACAGGCCCAGAGTGATAACCACCGGTGGCGTGGGCAGCGCCAACATCAATAAACCCGACGCGAGCCACAAACGACGCACCCAGCGAAGCCGGGCACGATAGGCCGAGGTAAATTTACGTCGAAAGAAATGACGGCTATCCGGCTGCCGGTTTCCCATCCATTCAGGTAGCAGCAAGAACAGATAGAACCGCAATAGCTCAAACCCCATTATTATCTCCAGCTGAAACGCCTCATTTCAGCTTATCAAAGATTGGAGTAATTGCTTGCTATGGCGTAAATAAATTCAAAATCAGACGGCTATAAACCGATTAATAGTCCGCCACACGGTAAAGCACCGCATCCCTATAACCGGTAATAATTCGAATCAGGCCTGACAGCTGATGATTAAGTTCGACGTCACCGCTATCCACAATCAAAGGTCGGCCGTCCAGCTCTTTTAGCTTACTTTTAGTCGCAACGACGATGATATTATCCCGCCCCAAACGTTTTAAAAGCTCAGGACACAGCTGCTGATTACCCCTGCCAATAATATGCCCCTGGCCGCCGATAACGGTTATCACCAAACGTGTTTCACGCCCTTCGGTCAAAGCTAATAACTGCTGTGCCGTCAGATCGCTGCCGATCAATTCGCCATTTTCAATCAGATCGACACCCAATAGAGTATTATCCAGGCCCAAATGCTCCATCAACGCCTGTACAGTGGAGCCCGAACCCATAATGTAGCGAACATCCTCCTCCATGGATTCGACAAAATCGGCGGCAATATCGTCCAGCACCAGCTCTTCAACTTCACGGCCACCTTCTTTAGTGTGCTGCATAAAGCGGCCCTCTTCCGGGACCAGCAACTCACCGTAATACTTAGCTCGAACCCGGCCCTCACGAAAAGCGTCTTCATCAATATCGCGCACTTCCTGATCCGCCAAAGTGACTAATTCTCCACGCACCAGCATAGCAACAACTTCGCCCGCCGCTTTTGGCGTCACGGTATAAACCCCAGAATGAATTTTCACACCGGCCGGGATACCCAATACAGGGGTGGAATCACCGATGGCATGACAGATATTCCTCGCTGTACCATCGCCTCCGGCAAACAGAATCAGATCCACTCCCAGATCAGCCATTTCGCGGGCGGCCCTTTCGGTATCTGCAGCAGCCGTATGCCCGGTTTTAATGGTACCAATCACCCGGGGCTCAAAACCCGCTGCCCGAGCACACTCCTCACCCATTTCACCGGGATAGGTTATTAGCTCAACCTCCAGCCCTTTCAGGGGTTCCAGAGCTTGCTGGCTACGCAAGTTTGCCTTTGGCTCCGCGCCAAGTGCTAGTGCCTTTTTTGCAGTGGCTTCACCATCACTGCCTTTCAACCCAACACTGCCGCCAACACCGGCCAGTGGATTTATAATCAAACCTAATCGAAACACTTATAACTCCTGCCCGAAATGATCGAGATTGCCGGTTTCAATGAGAAACTGCTGATAGACAAATGCAGCGATGATCAAACGGGTATCTTCATCCAGATCAAAAAACTTAAAACCGTGATTGTAAACACTGCCAGACTCAACAGAGGTTGAATGAACATTTCGCAGTTCGATCGGCACGAGTAAGACCTGATCGATACCCGCAATATTGAGCCGGGTCGTCAGATAAAAACGATCACCAGTAATACCCAGAGACCGGGGCAGTTGCAAACACACGCCCCCAGGGCTGATATCAATACAGAGCGCACCGGTAGGCAGGCCTTCACGTTCTGCCATCTCATCATAATCATCGATTGAACAACTAAGCCGTACCGTTATACGGGAGTGCTCCCGAATCCGTTTCTGCTCAATCTGCTGCGGGTATGCCAAAACCCAGTAGCCAAACGGCTGATCAAATTGTTTGAGTATTTTACAACTAAAATTGCAGATCCGATTACCACTGACCAAACGCAGATTGGCAATATTACCCTCATTAATCAGTGAAGAAGCCCCACTTTTTATCGATGGAGCTGAAATCATCAAGCCATTGTTTTCAGAGAAACCCAGTAACTTAGCGGTAAAACGTGCTCGGGGTGAACGAATCTCAACGCGGACAGGCTCACCAATCTGAAGTCGTAATTCAGATAGCGGTTTATCAGTTTGAGTTGATTCAAGTTGCAAGGTCATTAAACCCTATCCATTTCGGCATATAAGTAGATCATTATCCAATAAAGTTATAACGCAACAAAGCCTTATTCCAGGATAAACCCAACAGCTGTGAGCTGATCAGCCAGCGCTTTATCAGGTTTAACGCCCTGAAGCCTCGCGGCTGCAAACTCTCTGCGTACCGGGTACCCTTTACGCAATAAATCAAACTTCTGCGGCTGGCTCTCAAAATCATCTAACGAATCGATGAAACGGTGATGATCCGCCTCAGGCTGATAAACCCGATGCACAATAGTGGTCAGGTCTTCGCTCCCATCAAGCGTAATCTGCAAAGGACTGTCGGCGGTAGCCAGACAATCAGCCAGTTCAATCTCAGGTTGTATCCCCACATGCTGGCAAAAGGCAGTATAGAGCATCCATGTACCTCTGATTTTGCCATCCAGACTATAGCCGGCAATATGTGGCGTACCAATGCGCACCTGCTGCGCCAACTGAGGATCCACTTTGGGCTCCTCTTCCCACACATCCAGTAATAACGTGACATCCGGGCGCTTTCGGTGCCAGTGCAACAGGACCTCATTATCAATAACAGGCCCCCGACCGGCATTCAGCAGGATTGAATCCTGCTTAACCATTGGCAGATTTTCAGCATTAAGAAGATGATAGCTTGGATACCTTCCCTCCTTTATTAAGGGAGTATGCAGGCAGATAATATCGGCTTGTTGCAGTAATGATTCAAGCTGAACAAAGCCCTGATCACCAGCAGCTTCACGGGGAGGGTCATTTAACAGCAACTTCATACCCAGCGCTTCCAATCGCTGTTGCAAGCGACGCCCTACATTGCCGACACCGACGATTCCCACTGTTTGATCCTTCAGCTTAAAGCCCTTCTCTGAAGCAATTAGCAACAGGTTACTTACCACATATTCTGCAACCGCATCCGCATTGCAGCCTGGCGCACTGGAAAAACCAATCTCGCTGTTCTTTAAAGCCGCTTTATCAATATGATCAGTACCTATCGTCGCCGTGCCCACAAATTGAACAGGGGATGTCGCTATCAGGTGCTCACTAACCTGTGTTACCGAGCGTACCAACAGGAGGTCAGCCTCCTGAAGATCACTGTTCTGAATAGTCCTGCCCGGCAATCTGGTAATCTTACCAAAGTGACCAAACAAGCGATCCAGTGCGGGAATATTTTCATCTGCGACGATATTCAGGTTGGTTAGCTTCAAAGAAGGCTCCAAAGGTCAAAAATCAGCTGGTTAAGGGACGAAACGCCGATTATAATTGCCCGCCTTACGGTTTGACATCATTTCCGGACAAATTCATTCAGGTTATTTTTTGATTATTCGCTGGCGTAAACAAAAGGATTATTTCATAGTCCGACTCTATCAGGATCTGATGGGGGACTGGGTGCTGAGCGAGTCCTGGGGAAATACCCTGAACGAAAAAGATGCCGTTAATCACACAATTTTTCATTGCTACCATGAAGCCCGGGCACAACTCAGGGAGATCAGCCGGCAGCAAAAATCCCTTGGTTATAAGAAAACCGTCTCTAAAGAGCAGCAGATCGAACTCGACTTTGGCTGATAGCCAATCCCTCTTCTTTTACCTAGTTAACAAATTAATTACTCGCTAACGGTTGGCATCCAACCACAGCAACGATATATTTCTCTTTTATATAACAATATTACACATAGCGTGACGGGCGGCATCGGTTAAATTTCCGCCATTTGAATTGAGAGAGAGGTTTTATGAGTAAGTTTGATTTTGCCCCAATGCCTGATACAGACGGATTTTTCGGTAACTACGGTGGCCAGATTATTCCTCCAGAGCTTAAGAAAGTGATGGATGATATTAACCAGGCTTACGAAGAAATCCGTCAGACGGAAGCCTTTCAGACAGAATTAATGCAGCTTAATCAGGACTACGTTGGCCGTCCCAGCCCTATCTATCACGCAAAACGTTTGAGTGATCAACTGGGAGGCGCGCAGATCTACCTAAAGCGTGAAGACCTGAACCACACCGGCGCACATAAGATAAATCATTGTCTGGGCGAGGCGTTGCTGGCCAAGTTCATGGGCAAAAAGAAAGTCATCGCCGAAACTGGTGCCGGTCAGCACGGTGTCGCGCTGGCGACAGCTTGTGCGCTGGTGGGTATCCCCTGTGAAATTCACATGGGTCAGGTGGACATCGAGAAAGAACACCCGAACGTTACCAAGATGAAAATCCTCGGCTGCAAGCTGGTGCCTGTCACCCGTGGTACCGCCACCCTGAAAGATGCTGTCGACAGCGCCTTTGAAGAGTACCTGAAAAATCCTGAAGAATTCATCTATGCCATCGGTTCAGTCGTTGGTCCACACCCGTTCCCGAAAATGGTGCGTGATTTCCAGAGCATCATCGGCCGCGAAGCCCGCCAGCAGTTTAATGACCGGCACGGCAAAAACCCGGACATCATCACCGCCTGCGTGGGTGGTGGTTCTAATGCAATGGGTTTGTTTACCGCTTTCCTGAATGACGCCGAAGTCAAAATTGTCGGTGTTGAGCCGGCAGGGTTAGGTCTGGATACAGACAAACACTCAGCGACCATGACCCTGGGTAAGCCAAGCCAGATCCACGGTATGAAATGCTATGTACTGGAAACAGAAGACGGCGAGCCGATGCCGGTGCATTCAATCGCATCGGGCCTCGACTACCCGGGTGTTGGCCCTCAGCACTGCTACCTGAAAGATATCGAACGGGTTGAGTATGAGTCGGTCACTGACGATGAGTGTCTTAACGCCTTTATGAGCCTGTCTCAGGTTGAAGGCATTATCCCGGCATTGGAAAGTGCCCACGCGGTTGCCTGGGCGATGCGTGTTGCACCGACTCTGCCAGCAGATCAGAACATTCTGATCAATCTGTCTGGCCGTGGTGACAAAGACGCCGATTACGTGGCTGAGAAGCTGGGGCTGTAAGCGATTTAAGAAAGTTTGAATCGATCTTATACGACACTATAAAGAACCAGATCTGCCATCGATCAGTCACTGATTAATGGCAGGTCTGGTTAAACTATTCTGTTTTAGCTTCGGCTTCCATCTCTTCCATTTCTTTAAGGTTTTTTAAGCGACATACCGCCAATTGCTCTAAACGCATTGTTTTAATTGCAGCTAATGGGTCATCAACCGGTTTTTCTTGTTGCGCATCAGCATATGCAACGCTGTCATCAACAAGTGGATCAAGGTTATTTTCAGTTGCCATAGCCATCTACCTTTTGTGCGGTTCGTTCTCTATGTTAATGCCATATTACTATTCAAACGAAACTCTTACTTCAAATTAGAAAAAACAACCTGATTACTATCGAAGCTAATCCCCCGACCACCCTTCTGCTTCAGGTGATTATAGTGTCAGGCATGCCGCGATTAATACGCCGACTTCCAGTAGTTCTATCAGTGCGCCGGTTGTATCACCGGTGACACCGTTGATGCGCAACACCATCGCCCGACGCGCTAGCAGAAACAAAACCACCACCAGTATTAACCAGAAAAACTGCCACCCTGCCAGCGCTAAAACGCCAGCTGTTGCCCATAGATAAATACCCCGTTTAGGCATATTTTCGACCATTTGGGATGCGATACCTTGTGCGCGAACATAGGCTGTGGTCGCCAATAAGAAGATGGCCGCCAGTCTCGCGACTACCGGCGCCACGAGCAATGGTAAAAGTTGATTCGCCTCCAATAAGGCCATCAGGGCAGACCATTTAAGCAACAGGAGTAAGATCAATACCAACACGCCGATGGCACCGATATGGGGGTCTTTCATGATGGCTAACGTACGCTGTTGATCCCCTAACCCACCCATCCAGCCATCCGCGCTGTCGGCCAGCCCATCCAGATGCAACCCGCCGGTCAACAATACCCATATAATTAATACCAGCGCCGCCTGAATCACGTGAGACTGTTCACTCAACAGCCAGGAAAACATCATCAGCACTGCACCGATAAACATGCCCACCAGCGGATAGTAAAGTAGCGACTGCCCCTGTGCGTGGGCTTCAGGATACTTTGTCAGACGAACCGGTATTTGTGTGAGAAACTGCATCGCAATCAACAGCGCCTGCCACTGTTCATTAATAGCTGATTTTTCAGGTAGCCTCATTACTGTCGGTTCCAAATAAAGCGATGTAGCTCACCATGTTCAGCATTAATATTTGCCATATCACTGGCTGGACGCTCCTGATGCAAACAGGTTAACGCTTTAATAACGCCACCGTGTGTAATCAATAAAACCCTTTCATTTTTACCCTGCTGTTGCGCCTTAATAAAGCATTTTAATCGTTCAAAAAATGCCGAAATCAACTCGCCTTGCGGTGGCGGACAACCCTCAGGATCGCGCCAGAATTCACCGAGTTCAACAGGCCATTCCTGCATAATTTCCGCCGCCGTCAGACCATCCCAGTCACCAAAGTCATACTCCCGAATAGCAGGCTCAAGGCGTAACTCATTGAGATCATAGCCGCAGACCGTCAACCAGTGCTGTGCAAAGGATTTACAACGCAGTAAAGGCGACGAAATTATCAGGTCATATTCAGAGGGAATCACGGAATGCAGAGCCTGCTCCATCTGCGACCAACCGGTCTTTGTCAGCGCAGCATCGGTCCGGCCTAAAAAGCACCGTCCTTCCGTGGTTTCACCGTGCCTTAGCAGATCCATAACCAGTGGTGTTTTCATATCAATGGTCATCCCCCTCAGCTGGTTTAATCATCGGTGATTGAGGTTGTGCTGAGACGCTAACGGCCGCTTCGGCGAACGTAGCCATATCGCTGTGCAATCGACATGCTAGT
>JAIBCZ010000143.1 GCA_024679645.1 Amphritea sp. | reverse complement strand
GCGCGGCGCATCTCTGTACGAGAAGGCTTCTTTGACTTTTTAGGCGCTGGTGTGTCGCTCATCTCAAACCTCTAACTGACGAAGCAAGCTAACCATTTCCAGTGCAGAAAGGGCTGCTTCAGCGCCTTTGTTACCCGCCTTAGTACCTGAGCGTTCGATCGCCTGCTCAATAGAGTTAACCGTCAAAATACCGTTAGCTACGGGAATACCTGAATCCAGAGAAACCTGAGCAACACCTTTAGAACTCTCACCGGAGACATATTCAAAGTGCGGCGTACCACCCCGAATGACCGCGCCCAGCGCGATAATCGCATCATCTTTCTTCTGTGAGGCCAGTTTTTGCACCGCCAGAGGAATTTCAAATGCACCCGGTACCCGGATAACACGAATTTTCTCTTCAGCAACACCGTGGCGCTTTAACGTATCAATCGCACCTTCCAACAAACTTTCAACAACAAAGCTGTTAAAACGACCCACAACAATCGCGTATTGACCGTTACCGGTCAGGAAATCACCTTCAATATATTGAACTGACATATTCTTCACTCTTCACATGCAATGTAATCGACAATTTCCAGGTCAAAGCCTGAAATCGCATTAAACTTCATAGGTGAACTCATCACCCGCATTTTACCAACACCCAGATCCCGAAGAATCTGAGAACCGGTACCAACCGTCAGGTAGGAACCGGAAGCACTGATATTGTGCTGCCTAATCTTTTTCTCTGTTTTAAGCATCGCGTTCAGAGCCGTTCCCAGGTCGACCCGCTCACCGGTATCCAGCAGCAAGACAACCCCTTTGCCCTCATCAGCAACGCGCTTCAGCGCCCGACGCATGGTCCACTTCAACTCTTCACCCTGCGCAGCACCAACCACGTCCCTCAGGACTTCGGTACGCAGATGAACCCGCACTGCTGTAGGCTCATCTTCATTAATATCACCCAGGGTTAACGCCAGATGCGCACAGCCCTGAATTTCATCCCGATAAGAGACAAAGTTAAAGTCACCAAATTCAGTCGGCAAAGTGCCTTCATCTTCACGCATCACCGTGTGTTCATTGGTAGTACGGTAATGGATCAGATCCGCGATGGTACCTATTTTCAAATCATGCTTCTGAGCAAACTCTTCCAGATCGGGACGGCGTGCCATCGTGCCGTCAGCATTCATAATTTCAACAATCGCGGCAGAGGGAATCATTCCCGCCAGGCGAGACAAGTCACAACCGGCTTCCGTATGACCGGCTCGGCTCAGAACACCACCTGGCTGTGCCATAAGCGGGAAGATATGCCCAGGCTGGACAATATCTTCCGCCTTAGCATCCAGACGCACTGCCGTTCGCACGGTATGCGCCCGATCCGCAGCGGAGATACCGGTGGTAACACCCTCGGCCGCTTCAATCGACATCGTGAAATTGGTCTCGAACTGAGCACCATTACTCTTCACCATCAAAGGCAACTTCAGTTGTTCACAACGTTCTTGTGTCAGGGTAAGACAGATCAGGCCACGGGCATGGGTCGCCATGAAATTGATATCATCAGCCCGCACCATCTCAGCTGCGATGACCAGATCGCCTTCGTTTTCCCGATCTTCATCATCCATGAGGATAACCATTTTGCCCTGACGAATATCTTCAATCAGTTCCTGGGGGGTATTCAGTTTCATTCAGCCTATGCCTCTTTGCCGGTTAGCGGCGGTTCAGGAAACCTGCAGCAGCGAGGGTAGACATACTCACCCCACCGGCTGGCTCCGTTGTATTAGTATCAGCATCATCGGTGTAGTTGATCAGCCGTTCCATGTAACGGGCAATAATATCAACTTCCAGATGTACCTTTCGACCAGCCTGATAGCTGGCTATTATCGTTTCTTGTGCTGTATGAGGCACAATATTCAAATCAAATGTATGTCCCTCTACCGCATTTGCAGTGAGGCTCACACCATCGACCGTAATTGAGCCCTTTCCTGCAATGTAACGGGCAATCGTTTTCGGCGCACTGATTTTATACCGGATTGAGCGGGCGTCCGCTTCAATAGATATTATTTCACCCAGTCCATCGACATGACCGGTGACAATATGTCCACCAAACCGGGTCGTCGGCTGCATCGCTTTTTCGAGATTAACCCGCTCTCCCGGAGCCAGATCCGGAAAGCGGGAGTGCACCAGTGTTTCTCTGGAAACGTCAGCCCAGAATCCATCACCCGGCAACGCCACTGCGGTCAGACAAACGCCGTTAACGGCAATACTATCACCCAGTTTAACATCGGACAGATCCAGATCACCGGTACGAATATAAAGACGCAGATCCCCCTGCACCTCTTCAGCAGCCGCAATCACACCCACCGCTTCAATAATTCCGGTAAACATTAATGTTTCTCCTGCCGGGGAATCAGCGTAAGGCGCAGATCATCTCCAAGCGCCCGACTATCCCGCAGAGTGAAGTTTATCTGTTCACTCATTTTATCAAACGGTAGCAGAAACATCGGTCGGGCTCTGCTACCCAATAATTTCATCGCCTGATAGAGCACCAGTTCATCCACCAGACCCTCTTCTATAAATGCTCCGGCCAGGGTGGCACCGGTTTCTATCAGCACCTCATTACAATCCCTGAGGGCCAAAACCTTTAACAGCTCCGGTAAATTAATACCGCCGTGCTGGCCGGGTAGTTTTAACCACTCGGCTTGCGCTATATCCGCAATAAAGTCAGGCGCATCGACGCAACTAACAATCAGCGTCTCGCCTGGCAAACTCAACATTTTTGCCTGCTCAGGCATCCGCCCGGAACTGTCTAATATAACGCGCAAAGGCTGACGTGCAACTACTTCAGTCGCATTTTCCAGCCCCAGCTCAGATTCTCGTACCGTCAGAGCCGAGTCATCTTTGATAACCGAACCCACACCACTGACGATAGCAGAACTGCGCGCTCTTAAACGTTGTACATCCTGTCGTGCCATCGGCCCGGTAATCCACTTGCTTTCACCGGATGCCATCGCCGTACGACCATCAAGGCTGGCAGCCATTTTCAGTCTGACAAATGGCAGGCCTGTTACCATGCGTTTAATAAATCCCGGATTCAGTTCCCGGCACTGGGCTTCCATCAGCCCCGTACGTACTTTGATACCTGCCTGTTCCAGTTTACGAACACCCCTTCCTGAAACTTGCGGATTGGGATCAACCATACCTACCACGACTTCAGATACCCCGGCATTGATCAACCCGTCCGCACAGGGGGGCGTTTTGCCGAAATGACTACAGGGTTCGAGCGTAACGTAGGCGGTACAACCCTTTGCGTGTTCGCCCGCATTTCGCAGGGCATTTACTTCCGCATGCCCTTCACCGGCCTTACGATGATAGCCCTCGGCGACCTGCTCGCCATCTTTCACCAAAACGCAGCCAACCCGGGGGTTGGGCTCAGTGGTATAGAGTCCTTGCCAGGCGATCTGCACCGCCCGGGACATAAACTTATGGTCTGCAACACTCCAGTCTGACATGCTGATTATTCTGCCTTTACGGCATCCTCTTTCTGCTCTGACAGACGATCGATCTCTTCTTTAAACTCGTTAATATCCTGAAAACTGCGATATACCGAAGCAAATCGAACATAGGCAACCTGATCCAGCTTACGTAACTCGCTCATAACCTCTTCCCCTACGGTACGGGAAGGCAGCTCTCGCTCACCAGTAGCACGCAAGTGCTGTTTGATGCGACTAATACAGGCTTCAATATCTTCTACACTGACTGGACGTTTTTCGACTGCCCGCTGGATACCGGCGCGCAGCTTATCTTCATCGAAAGGTTGGCGAGTGCCGTCTGCTTTGATCATGCGGGGCATCAAAAGCTCTGCAGCTTCATAGGTAGTGAATCGCTCATGGCAGGTAATACATTCGCGACGCCGGCGAATCTGCTGCCCTTCTGCAACCAGGCGTGAGTCCACCACCTTGGTCTCATGGGCATTACAGAACGGACAGTACATATATCATCCTCAAAGAGCGTAGCTGCTATTTCAGCTATAAAAGCGTTTACGTTAGTGCGTATCAATAGTGCTTATATAAAGACTTTATTCGAAGCCTTTATATAAGCAGCCGGGGCGCACAAGGCGCCCCGGCAGAGAAACTGATCTATAAAACAGCTTCTATTGTAACGGTTTACTTATAAACCGGAAAGCGGGCACAGATATCCAGAACATTCTGTCTGACTGTATTACTCACTTCTTCATTATCAATATTATCCAGCACGTCACAGATCCAGTGCGTCAGCTGCTCAGCTTCCGCCTCCTTAAAACCACGACTAGTAATTGCTGGCGAACCGATACGCAGACCCGATGTAACAAATGGAGAGCGTGGATCATTAGGCACAGAGTTTTTGTTCACGGTGATGTTAGCACGACCTAGGGCCGCATCAGCATCTTTACCGGTGTACTCTTTATCGATCAGATCAACCAGGAACAAATGGTTATCAGTACCATTGGAAACGATCTTAATACCGCGTTCCATGAATACGTTAGCCATCGCCCGAGCGTTTTTAACAACCTGCGCCTGATACGCTTTCCAGTCTTCCTGCAGCGCTTCTTTAAAGCACACCGCTTTAGCAGCGATAACATGCATCAAAGGGCCGCCCTGAGACTCAGGGAATACCGCAAAGTTTAGTTTCTTCTGCAGCTCTTCATCAGCATTCGCAGACAGAATCAGGCCACCACGCGGACCACCCAGGGTCTTGTGAGTTGTGGTCGTTACAACATCAGCAAAAGGCAGAGGCGTCGGATACTGATCCGCAGCAACTAAACCGGCAACGTGCGCCATATCAACAAACAGGTAAGCACCTACTTTGTCAGCGATATCACGGAAACGCTTCCAGTCAACGATGCGGGAGTATGCAGAGAAACCAGCAACGATCATTTTCGGTTTGTGCTCTACCGCAAGACGCTCGACTTCTGCGTAATCAATCTCGCCAGTTTCGGCATTCAGTCCATACTGAACCGCTTTATAGATACGACCAGAAAAGCTAACCGCGGAACCATGAGTCAGGTGTCCACCGTGTGCCAGGCTCATCCCCAGTACAGTATCGCCTGGCTGACAAAGCGCCATATAAACGGCGGCATTTGCCTGAGAACCAGAATGTGGCTGAACGTTGGCATAAGTTGCACCAAACAGTTCTTTAGCACGATCAATCGCCAACTGCTCGACAACATCAACATGTTCACAGCCACCGTAATAACGCTTATTAGGGTAGCCTTCCGCATATTTATTGGTCAGCTCAGAACCCTGTGCTTCCATTACCCGTGGGCTGGTGTAGTTTTCAGAAGCAATCAGTTCAATATGCTCTTCCTGACGCTTGGCCTCAGCCTGCATCGCAGCATATAGATCCGGATCAAAATCAGCGATAGTCATCTCTTTGCTAAACATTAGCGGTCCCCAAGGTTGAGATTTACACAGGCCCGGCCAGCACCATTGCAGTGGCGATAATCTGGGCCTTGGAAAAGCCGCGTATTATAGTCGAATTTATATACAAAACGCACTTGAAACTGAATCAGTTGGTTGAGAATTTCACTCATAAAGAGCATATCTGCACCGGCATTCGCAATCAGGGCAACCGTGACGCCCCTTTCAGTAAGGCAGGCACCCACAGAAATACCGACATAAAGCCCTGCCCTCCTCCAAAACAGGCGATGTTTTAGAGCATATCAAATGGTAATAATTGCTCTGTGCGGCTAAGATATGCGCAGTTTCGAGATAACAGTTAACAGGTTGTGTAATGGCTCAGTACGTTTACAGCATGAATCGGGTTGGCAAAGTTGTGCCGCCCAAGCGTGAAATTCTTAAAGACATCTCCCTGTCATTCTTCCCAGGGGCTAAGATCGGTGTACTTGGACT
>JAIBCZ010000201.1 GCA_024679645.1 Amphritea sp. | reverse complement strand
CGCCTGGCTTGCTCTAAGCAGGACAACTGAGCCAGAAAAGGCTGCAAATCAGTTTCGCCAGGCCCTACCGGAATAACAACAGAGATACTGATTGTGTCTGCCATCCTGATGGTTACTACCTCCTCTGTTATCCAGTTTTTATTGGTTATTTGTCATCTCGCTGTGCCTGACCCGGCAGAAAGCTTGTCAGGTTTCGCTACAACTGGAGCCATATTTAAAGCAGGAGAAACAACGATGGTGTTTCATACTCACCTGCTGCTCTAATGCTTCCCTTAAATCACCACCCAGATCGTATTCCGGGTCATCGTCCACCAGCGTACAGGCATATACTCGCATACGGCCATTTTGCTTCACCACCATCTTGCTGAATGCGCACATGAAACTGTTTCTAGACTCTTCGGTATGGTATTGAGTCATACAGTTTGTCGTGATGTCCGGCCCGTGGCCATGACTACCCGGTGGCAGAAAATCAGGAAATGCGACGAATTTTATATCATCAGGTAGTCCTTTGGCGTGAAAAATATCCCGGTACTGTTTTTCTACAGTGGACGTATCTTCGCCATCAGCCATGTGCCGGGCAACTGAGACATGAAATCCCATATCAGACAGTGCTTTCATCCCGGTCAGGGCCAGATCAAACATTCCCTCTCCACGCCCGGCATCGTGATCAGCCGCAACCGGAGAGTCAATGCTCACCCGAAAGCTCACCGGATGCTTAGTCTGAATCAAACCGACCAGCTGATGAAGACGTTTTTGCAAGGCGTCGGTGCCGTTAGTCAGAACCAGGCAAGGGGCATGATCTGACGCAAGCTGAAGAATCTTAACCAAATCTTTAGCCAGAAAAGGCTCACCTCCGGTAAATGAAAACTGCTCGACACCCAGTTCCAACGCTTGCTCAATATAAGGCTGAACATCCGCAAGTTTGACCAGCCCCAAACGCTGATCACCAGGGCCGGAACCTTCCAGACAAAAGTCACAACTTAAGTTGCAGGCCGTCCCCGTATGAAACCACAACTCTTTAAGCAGATGTGGACGTATATAACCACGATCTGAACCATCAGGGGTTGTATACCAGTCACGACTTCGAATCAGCTCCATATCAATCCTTTACCTTTCTATCAAGCAGCACTTTTAATAGTTGTAATAGCTGTTGCCGTGCCGGTCTGGAATCATGAATTAATGACTCCAGCAAGCGATGCAGGTCAGCTTCTGTATCCACATCATATCCAGTTGAACTGAAAGCAACCTGAAAACCAGACGCTTCACAGGCCTGGCCGAGTTGTTCGCCTAATGCAGGGGTACTCCAGGGAAGTCCTTCCAATGCAGGCCAGGGCTGTCGCCCCCCCATTGCAGTCACTCCGCCATCATTTGCTGGAGAAAGTACAATGTCGTGCTGCTGCAGTAACTGATCAAATTCAACGTAACACTGTTCCGTATGCTCCGGGGCATCAGTACCAATAAACAGTAACCTGGAAGCACCCTGCTGGCGCAGTAGCTGATCGACATAGTTAAGCTTATGCCCCAGGTTACCTTCACACTGAGGCACTACCTGATAATTCATCAGCAATAGATCTTCGGCCCATTCGCGATCAGACTCACTGCCGGGAGAGAGAACCACCGGCCCCGGCCAGTTTCTTGAATCTTCGAGAGCACAATTCAATAACGCGCAGGCAACCTGATAGGCTGCATCTTTACCCAGCGTAGCAGCGATCCGTTGCTTGCCTTGCCCGTGCAGAGGCCGTTTGCAGAAGATAACCAGCGTTGTTTGTTGACTCATTCATCTGTCCTTACACATAAAAAAGGCAGCCCCAAAAGCTGCCTTAGCGGTAAAATAAAACCTACCCGTTGGAATTTAAAGTTAGCGCTATAAGCCTATCTTCGAGCCCTAGCCCTCACGAAACCAGGTAGTCCCTTCCCGGCTATCTTTAAGAATAATCCCCTGCGCCAGCAGATCTTCACGCACCTGATCTGCCGTTGCAAAATCTTTGGCCTTTTTGGCATCCGCACGTTGCTGTATCAGCGCTTCAATCTGTTCCGGAGTAATCTCGCCGGCTTTACTTTCACCCTGAAGAAACGCCTCAGGCGACTGTTGTAACAAGCCCAGAATACCACCCAGCTGAACCAACTGAGCAGCTAACGCAGATGCTTTAGCATCACCGGCCCGGCTGGCAGAGTTAAGTTCATTCACCAACTCAAACAGCACCGCCAGCGCTTTCGGGGTATTAAAATCATCATCCATAGCCGCATAAAAGCGTTCGGCGTAATCGTTATCCAATTGTGCAGCCACGACGTCCACACCATTCAGTGCCTGGTAAAAACGTTCCAGCGCACTACGCGCCTCTTTCAGGCTGCTCTCTGAATAATCGATATAGCTACGGTAATGTACGGATGAAAGGAAATAACGGACCACTTCTGCGTCGTACTTTTCTAACACATCGCGGATAGTAAAAAAGTTGCCCAGTGACTTGGACATCTTCTCGGCATTCACCCGTACCGCCCCTGCATGCATCCAGGTGTTAGCGAATTTAACGCCATTGGCCGCCTCAGACTGTGCAATCTCGTTCTCGTGGTGAGGGAAAGGCAGATCAGGCCCGCCGCCGTGAATATCGAAGGTGTCACCCAGGCAGCATTTAGACATTGCTGAACACTCGATGTGCCAGCCAGGACGACCAGCACCCCAGGGGGATTCCCAGCTGACTTCACCCTCTTTTGCTGCCTTCCAGAGAACGAAGTCTAGTGGGCTTTCTTTGGCATCCTGCACTTCAACCCGTGCACCAGACCGCAAATCATCAACATTTTTATTGGTCAGCTTGCCATAATCAGCAAATCGCTCAACCCGGTAATAGACATCACCGTTATCAGCCGCATAAGCAAAGCCTTTCCCGATCAGAACCGCCACCATATCGATGATATCCTGAATATGAGCCGTCGCACGAGGCTCCTGGTCAGGACGCAACACGCTGAGTTTATCTTCGTCCTCATGCATCGCATCGATCATTCGCCCGGTCAGTTGATCGGGAGTTTCGCCATTGATTGCCGCACGCTTGATAATTTTATCGTCGACATCGGTGATATTTCTGACGTAAGTAACATCCCATCCACGGGCACGCAGATAACGTGTAATCACATCAAAGGACACCATGACCCGGGCATGTCCGATATGACAGAAGTCGTATACGGTAATACCGCACACATACATATTGATCTTACCCTCTTCCAGTGGCTGAAAAGGGGCTTTCTCTTTGGTCAGGGTGTTATAGATCTGCAGCATTGGGATTCGCTTATGGCTCAGTCAACGTTAAAGAATCGAATAAAAAAATCAGCTGCCCATTATAGAGGAAACCGGGCAGGAATTAACAACCCGGCGTAAATTACTTTTATAGCCTGTCAGCTTTTTAGAAAAGCAGACAGGATATTTGATCCAGAACAATCACTGCACCGATAGTTAATCCAATGCAGCTTTATAAGAATAAACTAATATAAAGCTAGTTCTGGTCTGCCAGGTGCAGTCGATAGTCGCCTTATTTGTTCAGGAGCATCACCATGAGCACAGCAAAATTTCGTATGATGGATGGTAACGAAGCTGCAGCCTATATAGCCCATCAATTAAATGATGTTATCGCCATCTATCCGATAACGCCGGCCTCACCCATGGGTGAGATGAGCGATAGCTGGAGTTCCGAAGGGGTCAAAAACCTCTGGGGAGTAGTGCCGGACGTGGTGGAGCTACAGAGTGAGGGTGGTGCTGCCGGGGCAGTTCATGGCGCATTGCAGGCTGGCGCTAAAACCACCACCTTTACTGCATCACAGGGGTTACTGCTAAAAATCCCAAACATGTACAAAATTGCCGGCGAATTAACGCCGACAGTATTTCACATTGCGGCGCGCTCCCTGGCAACCCATGCCCTCTCTATCTTCTGTGATCACAGCGATGTAATGGCTACCCGGGCAACGGGCTTTGCCATGCTAGCATCAAACTCTGTACAAGAAGTGATGGACATGGCCACCATTGCGGAGATGGCTACGCTTAATGGCCGTGTACCTGTGCTGCACTTCTTCGATGGTTTTCGTACCAGTCACGAAGTCAGCAAAGTGGAAGTTGTAACTGAAGCGATGTTACGACAGCTTATAGATATGGAGCGAGTACGGGATTGTCGTAACCGGGCCCTTTCACCGGATCATCCTGTGGTACGGGGCACCTCTCAGAATCCTGATATCTTTTTTCAGGCCCGCGAGGCCTGTAACCCTTATTACGATGCCTTCCCGGACGTTGTACAGCAGGCTATGAATCAGTTTGCGGAAGTTACCGGTCGCCAGTATCAGTTATACGAATATGAAGGTGCCGTCGATGCTGAGTCCGTGGTTATTTTGATGGGATCCGGGGCTGAAACCGCTGGGGAGACTATCGACTACCTGAATAAACAGGGTGCCAAAACCGGCGTATTGAAAGTTCGGCTGTTCCGGCCATTTGATGCAACCCGTTTACTTAATGCCCTGCCAGACAGCGTTAAACAGATCGCGGTTCTCGATCGCACCAAAGAACCTGGTGCT
>JAIBCZ010000116.1 GCA_024679645.1 Amphritea sp. | reverse complement strand
TACCGCACGAATCGCATCAGCTGCTTTCATTGGGCGCATACTGACAACGGTGGTGCCGCTGAAACGTCCCGCACTTTTACATTCAATGTTGGTGCGGTACATGGGGACGTTGACACCTTCGGTAATATTTCGAACCTCGAGTCCGTCGGCAATGAGCGCTTCTTCGAAAGAGAATGAACAACCCAGAACGAAAGTGACCAGGTCATCACGCCAGAAAGATGTCAGATCAGCAACTTCCTGGGTCAGTATGCCATTCTCGTATATACGGTACTTGGGTACATCGCTGCGGATATCAATATTCTGCCCCAGGTCGGGTAACATAAAGTCACCTGGTTGGCTGGACATGCCAACAATAGGACAAGGCTTCGGATTTTTCTGACAGAACTGGAGGAAGTCGTTAGCCCACTCTTTTGGCATGATCGCAAGGTTTCCCTGTACAAACCCCTGTCCGTACCCAGACGTATTGCCTGTGAATTCGCCGCTACGAATATGCTGGCGGATTTCAAAAGGAGTCATCTCTTTGTTCATCAGTTTTTCCTTTATTCTGCAGGTCGCAATGCGACGCTATTATGTGACTCTGCTTTCTCGCATGAAATGATACGGGGAAAGCTAAGGCCTGATAATTGGTGCCTCTCAGGCTAAACGATTGATACAACAGTGTAAAAGCATAGACTCTGTTGAAATAAATGGAGCGAGACGTTGAACATAAGCGGCGAAGGAACTACGGAAGTAGTGGGGGGAGGCTGGACAGGATCACTGTCCAGCCGGTTAACTGAAAATCCAGGAATGTTTAGAAGTCAGTTAAAATCTGTAGGCGCTTACTGTTCAGCCATCCACTCTGTTACCTGATTTTTGCTACGCCCGAAAAATACTACGCGCGCTGTAGAGCTCAGGCCTCCGTTATGATTGATGCTGCGACGGTATACCCACCAGCTGTTTTCTGCCTGCTCAATTATTTCATCTACGTGACGTAGTTGCTGAAAGTTGTTCAGTGAAATCAGTGTACTCATGAGTGGGTCATACTCTCTTTAAAATAATAGATCTGTGAATATAGGGTTATTGTCCCGTTCCAGTAGAAACCTGTCTAATGAATAATCACTTACAGAGTTGATAAAAAAAATTTATCAGCTAGTTGTTTGTGAATGAAGGGTAGTAAATAGCGTTGGGATAGTCGGCTGGTAGTTGGGATCAGGTCTGATCTCAATGTCAGATCATTTTTTCAGAAATTTCAGTAACCCATTGCAGGCTATTCAGATAAGACTCGCTAAGTGCCTGATCAGTCTGCAGAGCTGATAAGCTGTTCCAGCGCCCCTGAATCAAATTGTCCACGTTAGTTAGTAATTGACCATAGTCTCCTTCGCCCATAAGAATGGCCATTTCTATCTCTTCAGACAGGAATACTTGCTCGAGTATATTTTCAATGGGGATATCCAACAGGGCATCAAGGCCAGATACGACACCCATCATAAACGCGGTTGAGCCGGACATTCCCTCACTTTCTTCAGCCAGAATTTCACACATTCGGGCTCGAACAAGAGTATGTCGGGTTAACTCTTCCGGTTTTCCTGTTTGATCTGAGAATGCGATCAGGGCGCACCAGCGTTTAATTTCAGAGATCCCCAGTAATACGATTGCTTCTTCAAGACTGTCGATCTTCCTGACCAGGTTGTAGAAAGATGAGTTAACAATGCGAAGAATTCTAAATGTTAATTGGGGGTCTTTCTTAACGACACGTTCAATAGTGGCGGGGATTACATTGGGATCTGCCAGGGCAGCCATCAGCTCGACCATGACTATTTCGCTGGAATTTAGTTGCTTCCCCTGGACCAATTGAGGGCGGCAAAGAAAGTAGCCCTGAAAAAGTTTGAATCCCAGGGCCAGGCAGTGTTCGAACTCAGCCTGAGTTTCAATCTTCTCAGCTAATAACGTAACGCCAAAGGGTTTTAATATTTTTACATGCCTGATTAACTCTTCGTCGGTCATCTCGAGAATGTCTAACTTAACAATGTGAGCCATGCGAATAATGGGATCAAATTCAGGACTGTATATAAAGTCGTCCAGCGCGACTCTATAGCCTTCATCGACGAAACGCTGAACGCCGGAAATTAGCTCGTCATCAACCTCCATACCCTCAAGAATCTCAAGTACAATATGTTGGCGGGATAGCTCTGGTATATGATCAGATTTGACCATCTCTTTTGTCAGGTTGATAAAGGCAGGAAGTTTCGTGAGTTTGCCCGACTGATAGATACTGGTGTAGTTATTGAGCAAAACGTGGCTGGTGGCACTGTTGCCATCATCAATCATGTTGTTTTGCAGGCTGTCTTTAGAGCGGTATAACAATTCATAAGCAACAACATTAAGGTGTTGGTCATAAATCGGCTGGCGTGCCATAAGTATATCCTTCGCCATGTAACACTCCTTTGTGTAAGCCTATTTAATAATACAAACTTTAACTAAGCGACACCTTATACCAAGCTAAAAGCAAGTATAACGATTTATGCATAGATTAGGATTAAAATATTGTCCAATAAGTGATCAATTAAACTAAAGAGGTATTTTTATCTGCATGGGGAGTTGAATTTTCGTGTAACTTGATAATAAAAAAGGCTGAACAGAGTTCAGCCTTTTTTTTGTGCAAAATGGAAGATTATTCCTCTTCGGAGATCTCTTCTTCAGGTTCAGCCATCACCGGGATGCCAGAGCCTTTCTTGTTGGTTTGAATATCACGGATTTTAGCTAGCTGCTTATCAATTTTATGGGCTAGAGAATCCAGCGCGGCAAAAAGATTATCTTCGCTGGCTTTAGCAAAAAGATCTTTGCCTGTAGCATGAATAGTGGCCTCAACAATCTCCTCTTTTCCATTACTCTTTTCAATAGTGACCTGAGCGCTGGTGATAACGTTATAGCGCTTTTGACTCTCCTCTAACCAAGCCTCAATTTTTTCTCGCAGTGCTGGAGAAACTTTGTCATTTCGATTAGTGATATTGATGTTCATTATGTGCCCTTACTTCAGACTATGCTTGATGTCACATCTACAGAATGCGCTTTTGAAATTTTTTTGCAAGCAGTTACGTTGTAAAAAATAACCATTTTGCGGTTAACGCTCAGAGGTGCTTAAAGCTTGCTGTCGCTGTCAACATGGCTCGCCAGTAATCGTTCTAAACGGGTTAAGTTCTGTTGTGCGATTGGGTAATGCTGGGGGTGTGATTCGATCACTTTACGAAAGAATTGAGCAGCTTGTTTGTAGTGAAGGGTTATCAGGCAGATGTAACCGAAATCGTTGTAAGCTTCAGATCGGCTCATAACCTGTTCGAGGGCGTTCAATGCCGGTAAATATTTTGTTTGGCATGCATAAGTTAACCCCAGATTTTTCCACGCTGGGAAGTAACTGCTATCTGCCTGTAGAGCCTGGTTGAAGGCGAACTCAGCAGCCTCCCATTTCTCTTACGTGTACATTGATCAGCAAACACGGATCTTAGGGCTGATATAGCCAGATCAGACATACTGGAGCGATAGAAACGACTTAATCGCACTTTTCCTAATTAAATATCATAATTAGAGACCCGCAATGAGTGTTGTCAGGGGCACTGAATGCCTCGCGCCCTGTGCGCCTACAGGTTATGTTTAAATCTATCTCTTTGAAGGGTCATATCAATGAATGACAATATACTATTTGAGTTAACCCTTTTTGACCCTGAAAATACGCTTATTGCTTTGTTGAAAAAGCGTGATATTGAATTTAGGAAGGTGCCGGAACCCCGGCAGTTTGTGGTAGCTACGGATGAAACGGTTGAAGTTGTCAGGGCTGATACCCCTGAAATTCTAATTGAAAGTCTCGTGTCGGTTTTCATTGAGTGGCTTAAAGAGAAACAATATAGGAAACTGCAGGTTCAGTTAGTGGACGGAAGCACTGTTTATATTGATGAGAACGATACTCGAGGTGCTATCAATATACTCAGTCAATCGTTGAAAGTGAGCGCATTTGACCCGGAATATAACAACAGAATACTCAACAGATAAGCATGCGGAATTTCTACCCCTGGCCAGGCTCCACCTTGCTGCAGCGGGCCCTGTTCGCTGTTAAGGCAGCGGGGCGTTTAGCTGCCAGTGTTCTGCATGACTAAAATGGAAAACAGATGATTTTTGATGTATCAGAATTAGAAAACCAGGATAAATACCGCCTGTTGAATGGTGGAGTCACTCCCAGAGCGATCGCATGGGTAAGTACACGGTCAAGCGATAATATTGATAATTTAGCGCCGTATTCATTTTTTACCGTAGCAAGCTGCAACCCTCCGGTACTCCTTTACACGCAGGTGAACCCGAGAAGTGGGGTACAGAAAGATACACTGCGCAACCTTATCGAAACGGGCCAGTGCGTTGTTAATATTGTGAATGCTGCGTTATTAGAAAAAATGAGTCTGACCAGTACCACGCTTAACCGGGATGAAAGTGAATTTGATCTGGCGGACGTTGAACGTTGCGCGAGCCAGAAAGTTAAGGCTTCTTCTGTAAAAGAGTCGCCGGTTCGTTATGAGTGTTCGCTAAGAGAAGTGGTTTCAATTAGTGATTTACCGATGGGCGGAACTGTTGTGCTTTTAGATGTGAAGTCTGTTTATGTCCGTGATGACCTTTATGAAAATGGCGTAATCAATCAGCAGTTACTCGATTCAGTAGGGAAGATGGGTGGCGATCACTATAGCTTAATCTCTAATTGTGTAGAGCTAAAGCGTCCTTAAGCAAGCCTATAGATGCAATGTTGAAAGTTTTTTGCAGGCTTTCAATACGATAGTCGCTGATGCGTTCTGGGTTTTGAACCAACGGTTAACATAATCATAAGAGAAGGTTTATGGGAAAATCTACAGCTGCATTGAGTCATATTACGTTGGGTACTAACGACTACGAAAGGTCTGCCTGTTTTTATACGGCGGCACTTACGCCGTTAGGGTTTAGTCGTGTTCCTAAGCCGGCAGGTAAGCCACCATTGTTTGCAAAGAACGGTGAAATGCCCCACCTATACTTATATAAGCCTTTTGATGGCAGGCCAGCGACCTGGGGAAATGGTACTCACCTGGCCTTGCTTGCAGAGACCAGGGATGAAGTTGATGCGTTTTATCATCAGGCTCTCGCCCATGGTGGGTTTTGTGAAGGCCCCCCCGGGCTGCGATTAGATTATAGTGAAGATTACTATGCTGCCTATGTCAGAGACCCGGACGGTAATAAGCTGCAAGCGGTGTGCTATCAGCCGGCATAAACAGATCGATACAGAGAGATATTATGGTTAACTGCCTTCGTTATGCTGATTAAATATTTTGCCTATGGCTCAAATATGTCTGTTGCCCGTCTGCGGCAACGTGTCCCCAGTGCCTGTGTTATTGGTGTCTATTATCTAGATGGGCACTCGCTGCGGTTTCATAAGTCTGGTCAGGATGATTCTGCTAAGTGTGATGTTTTTCAGATTGATGGCGAAGGCAGGGTTTACGGTGTCCTGTATGAGATTGATTCGGTCGACAAAAATCAGCTAGACAGGGCAGAGGGACTCGGCGTTGGCTACGGTGAGAAAATAGTTCATATACAGAATGAGAAAGGCGTCAGTGTTAAGGCGGTCACTTATTATGCGCTACAGATTGATAGCGCTCTGAAACCCTATAGCTGGTATGTTAATCATGTGATTATCGGTGCCAGAGAAGCGGCATTACCTGATGACTATATCCTCGGGATTGACGCAGTAGAAGCTTGCGATGATTCCGATGCTGCCCGGGATGCCAGAGAGCGTGCCATTCATCAGATATGCCAAAAAATACCCGAATAGCTGACCAGGCTATAGTGACCCTATGAAAATAAATACTTATGTTTTTACGCTGCTGCTACTGAACTCATTGATGGGTTACGTCTATGCCGGAGAAGCGGATGTAGTCGATGCGTCTGCCAGTAAGACCGGTACCGATATCTATTCTTTTAGTGTGACGGTACAACACGATGATACCGGCTGGGATCATTATGCCAATCAATGGGAGGTTGTTGATCCCCAGGGCAAAGTTCTGGGAACCCGGGTACTACTGCATCCGCACGTTGGTGAACAGCCTTTTACCCGAAGCCTGTCGGGGGTTCGCATTAGCCCTGAGGTAAAGTCAGTGACGATTCGGGCCCACGATCTTGTTCATGGTTATGGCGGGAAGTCATTTACGCTCAAGCTTGCGGATTAATCTTCAGGGGTATGCGGGGTTTCTCAACGTGGGTTATAGCGGTACCAGAAAGCTAATCTATCCGCCTTTCTAACTATTGCTGGATAATCGCAGATTTATTGTGAAATCAAGCGGTTTTATACCAGTAACTTGCTAATTTAATGAGCTATTTCATGTTTTCGTGTTTCATTTTTCTGAGTCCTTGTTAATTATCCTGTTATCGTTAGAATGAGTTTTTACACCTTTCTGGGCGCAACAGGGAATTTTGCAAATGTCGGATCAATATAAAGTGGTTTTTACGGGTAAGCTTGCAGAGGATCGCGAGCCTGAAGATATCATTACCGCGTTTGCCGAAACGTTTAAATGTAGCGAAGAAAAGGCCCGTTCTCTGGTGATGTCCGGTAAGGAAACGCCTATTAAGAGTGGTCTGGAAAAAGCCAAGGCAGAAAAGTATCAAGCGGTGCTTATC
>JAIBCZ010000082.1 GCA_024679645.1 Amphritea sp. | reverse complement strand
GCCAATGAGGCCTAGCAGGACACAGAGGAAGCCTGCAGTCAGATAGAAAGCCCGGATCAGGGTATTGGGCACAAAGTTATCCTTCTGATCAACATTGTTAATAGACTGAGTTATTAGAGTCATCCTAGCAGATTAACCTTGCGAGGCAGACCTATTGTTAAAAACAGGCATCAGCACGTAACGACATGTTACTGACTCGGGCTTGATCAGTCTTCTGGCTATACATTTACCCTGATGTTGGGCGACCTCCCCCCGAAGGGGCATATACGAATACTAAAGTGGACGTTTATTATCAGCCTAGGACGAAATTGGGCCAGTTTTAACGTAACTGGACCCTTGGTTTTGTAAAAAATAATGAACAATATGCGACTGAGATCTTAGCCATCGCGGCTGATGATCACTACCTTTGGGTAGTCATTGCATAGAACCTGAAAAGCAAGAGGCCTGTTACATGAGCAAATCTTCTAGTAAGCCTGCATTTAACTGGGAAGATCCTTTCTCCCTTGAAACTCAACTGACCGAAGAGGAGCGGATGGTACGTGATGCCGCTTATGAATACTGTCAGGGTCAGTTGTTACCGCGGGTAACGGAAGCAAACCGTCACGAAGTTTTCCACACAGAGATCATGCAGGAGCTGGGTGAACTAGGCCTGTTGGGTTCCACTCTGCCAGAGCAGTATGGCGGTTCTGAAGTTAATTACGTTTGTTACGGTCTGGTTGCCCGTGAAGTAGAGCGTGTTGATAGTGGCTACCGTTCTGCCATGTCAGTGCAGTCTTCTCTGGTTATGCACCCAATCTATGCCTACGGCAGCGAAGAGCAGCGAATGAAGTACCTGCCAAAGCTGGCAAGTGGTGAGTGGATCGGTTGTTTCGGTCTGACTGAGCCGGATGTTGGCTCTGATCCAAATAACATGAAGACTCGCGCAACTAAAGTTGACGGTGGTTACATCGTTAAAGGCGCGAAGATGTGGATTACCAATTCACCGGTAGCGGATGTCTTTGTTGTTTGGGCGAAACTCGACGGTGTTGTACGTGGCTTTGTTCTGGAAAAAGGAATGAAAGGCCTGAGCGCACCTAAAATTGAAGGTAAGTTCTCTCTGCGTGCTTCGGTTACAGGTGAGATCGTTATGGAAGATGTGTTTGTTCCTGACGAAAATCTGCTGCCAGGTGTTGAAGGTCTTGCGGGTCCATTCGGCTGTCTGAACAAGGCGCGTTACGGTATTGCCTGGGGTGCGTTAGGTGCTGCTGAATACTGCTGGACGTCTGCTCGTCAGTACACTCTGGATCGTATCCAGTTCCAGCGTCCTCTGGCAGCTAACCAGCTGATCCAGAAGAAACTGGCAGATATGCAGACTGAGATTTCTCTGGGCTTGCAGGGCTGTCTGCAGATGGGTCGTTTGATGGATGATGATCGTTGTCCGGTTGAACTGATCTCTCTGATGAAGCGCAACAACTGTGGTAAGTCTCTGGATATTGCCCGTGTTGCCCGTGATATGCACGGTGGTAACGGTATTTCTGATGAATTCGGTGTTATCCGTCACGTGATGAACCTGGAAGCGGTTAATACCTACGAAGGAACTCACGATATCCACGCCCTGATTCTGGGTCGTGCCATGACTGGTATCCAGGCGTTCTTCTAATGGGGGCCTTGTCTCACATCAAAGTACTGGATTTGAGTCGTATTCTGGCGGGCCCCTGGGCCGGCCAGATGCTGGCTGATTTCGGTGCTGAGGTGATTAAGGTGGAACGCCCGGGTTGTGGTGATGATACCCGTGGCTGGGGGCCTCCCTTCGTTAAAGACGAAGAGGGAAATCCCAGCGATGCGGCGTATTTTCAGTCTGCTAACCGGGGTAAGCAATCGATAGCCATCGATATGACGACGGAGGCCGGTCAGGCGTTGATTAAACGCCTTGCGGCAGAAGTTGATGTCGTCATTGAAAATTATAAAGTCGGTGGTCTGAAAAAATACGACCTCGATTATGCCAGTCTGAAAAAAGTTAATCCGGGACTGGTCTACTGTTCAGTAACCGGTTTTGGTCAGGATGGTCCCTACGCGGAGCGTGCTGGCTACGACTTTATGATTCAGGCGATGGGTGGCTTGATGAGTGTGACCGGTGACCCGGATGGTCAGCCTATGAAAGTGGGTGTTGCACTGGCGGATGTGATGACCGGGCTGTATGCCTGCAATGCGATCCAGGCCGCGTTATTGCATCGTAACGAAAGTGGTGTGGGTCAGCATATTGACATGGCACTGCTGGATGTTCAGGTGGCAACGCTTGCCAATCAGGCGATGAACTTTCTGGTTGGTGGTAAGCCTCCGGCACGTCTGGGCAACGCTCATCCGAATATCGTTCCTTATGAAGCCTTTCCTACTGCCGATGGTCATATCATTCTGGCGGTAGGCAATGATGGCCAGTTTGCCAAATTCTGTGCGCTTGCGGGTGCTCCTGAATTGGCTGAAAACCCTGCTTTTGCAACTAATTCATTGCGGGTTGAAAATCGCACCGACCTGACGCCGCTGGTGGCTGAGTTGATGAAAGGGCAAAGTAGTGACTGGTGGTTAGAAAACTTATCAGAACGTGGTGTGCCCTGTGGGCCGATCAATACGATTGATAAAGTTTTTGACGATCAGCAAGTGAAGCATCGTAAGATGAAGCTTGATCTGCCGCATCCGAAGGCGGGAACTGTTCCTTCGGTGGCTAACCCTGTGAAGTTTTCAGAAACACCGATCGAATATAAGGCTGCGCCTCCACTTCTGGGCCAGCATACCGATGGTGTACTGTCAGCATTAGGGTTGAGTGGTGAAGAGATTGCTCAACTTAAATCAGACAAGGTTGTTGCCTGAAAGGGCACAACCTTTGTTATGCTGAAGCTGTCCTGATAACTTAGAGCCCTGCTTGTAAGTTCGACTTAAAATTTCTACTAGATAGATCTACTGAATAGCTCTAATGAATAGTTCTACTGAATAGATCTGCTGAATAGTTCTACTGAATAGTTGCCGTCACTATCTATGAATGTGACGGCAATGCTGTTTTTGGAGTCACACATGATTACCCTGAAAGATCCCTCCCTGTTAAAACAACAAGCCTATGTGAATGGTCAGTGGGTAGATGCACTGAACGGCGAGACAAACCCGGTATTGAATCCGGCTACAGGCGAACAGATTGCCACGGTGCCTGATCTGGGAGTGGAAGAAACTGAAGCTGCAATCATTGCAGCTGAAGTGGCTTTCAAAAGCTGGAAAAAGAAAACCGCTAAAGAGCGTTCAGTATTGCTGCGTAAGTGGTTTGAGCTGATTGTTGCCAATAAAGATGACCTGGCTATTCTGATGACTGCAGAGCAGGGCAAGCCTATTGCTGAATCAGCAGGTGAGGTTGTTTATGGTGCTTCATTTATTGAATGGTACGCCGAAGAAGGTAAGCGAGCCTACGGTGATGTTATCCCGTCTCATGCAGCCGATAAGCGTATTATCGTAACGAAAGAGCCTATCGGTGTGACGGCGGCAATTACGCCCTGGAACTTCCCTAATGCGATGATCACCCGTAAGTGCGCTCCGGCGCTGGCAGTGGGTTGCACGATGATTATTAAGCCTGCTGAAGATACTCCTTTGTCTGCATTGGCGTTGATGGAGCTGGCTGATCGCGCGGGTATTCCTGCCGGTGTTATCAGTGTCGTAACCACGAAGCGCCCGATTGAAGTGGGTAAGACTCTGACCGATAGCCCGATTGTTCGCAAACTCTCCTTTACCGGTTCTACTCCGGTAGGTAAGCAGCTGATGCGTCAGTGTGCGGATACGGTCAAGAAGACATCAATGGAGCTGGGTGGTAACGCGCCATTGATTATCTTTAATGATGCGGATCTGGATAAAGCGATCCCGGCGGCAATAGCTTCTAAGTATCGTAACTCAGGTCAGACCTGTGTTTGTGCTAACCGACTGCTGATTCAAAGTGGTATTTACGAAGAGTTCGCTCAGCGTTATGCGGCTGAAGTGGCTAAGTTGGAAGTAGGTAATTGCTCGGAAGGCGAGTTCCAGCAAGGGCCGTTAATCAACCGGGCTGCGTTGGATAAGGTCGCTATGATGGTTGACGATGCGGTTGCCAAAGGTGCCCGTGTTATTGCTGGCGGTAAGCCCCACGAGTTGGGTGGAAACTTCTTTGAGCCAACTATCGTTGCTGATATTACGAGTGATATGCGTCTGGCACGTGAAGAAATCTTTGGGCCTGTTGCGCCGCTGTTCCGCTTTGAAACTGAAGAGGAAGCGGTTCAGATTGCTAACGATACTGAATTTGGCCTGGCAGCGTATTTCTTTACCCGTGACTATGCACGTGTGTTCCGTGTATCTGAAGCGCTTGAATACGGTATGGTTGCGGTGAATGACGGTATCCTGTCGACTGAAGTTGCACCATTCGGTGGTGTAAAAGAATCCGGTACCGGACGTGAAGGTTCGAAGTACGGTATGGATGATTATCTTGAGATTAAATATACGTTGGTTGGCGGGTTATAAAACCACGTCGCTAATGCAGTCTCTAAACGCACCTGTTCAGGTGCGTTTTTTTTTTGCCATTTATAACTTGATCGTCACAAACGAGTTTCAACAGCCGTAGCTCGTAGTTCGATCGTATAAGGGCCGTTGTTCGTTGCTCGAACGTCACAAAAGAGTTTCAACAGCCGTAGCTCGTAGTTCGACCGTCACAAAAGGCGTGACTTGCTCGTTGCTCGCTAAAAGCCTTTTTTATTAGGTATGGAAGTGGTTGTGAGTTAAGTACTTTGTAAGAAAGTTATTGCATAGGGTTGGTGAAAGCCAATAATCGCTCCACAACGAGCAACGAGCCTCTCTTTCCCTTCCCGGGTTCTTTCTATAAAATATTTTGCACACTCTGCGCTGTATTGATGCAGGTGAATTTTATCTTGATTGAACAACAGGCGGCGGGGATACGGTGGAGAATATGGACGTTGGTGAACGGTTAAAAATGATTCGCAAGATGAAAGGGCTGTCTCAACGGGAGCTGGCTAAGCGTGTCGGAGTGACCAATAGTACTATCTCTATGATCGAGAAAAACGGCGTAAGTCCCTCGGTAAGCTCGCTGAAAAAAGTGTTATCCGGTATTCCAATCTCGATCGGCGACTTCTTTACAATGGATATTGATGAGGGTGCTGAGCCAGAGAGTGTGGTCTACCGGCATGACGAGATGCCGGATATCGGCTCAAATAATCTCAGTCTGAGGTTGATCGGCGCTCGCACTAAAGGGCGTTCTATGGATTTGTTGAAAGAGCGTTATGAGCCAGGAGCTGAAACCGGATCGGAGATGTTGCAGCATCCGGGTGAAGAGGGTGGTGTTGTAGTAAGTGGCGAGATCGAGTTGACTGTTGGCTTTCAGGTTTATCACCTGAAGGCAGGTGATGGATACTATTTCAATAGCAACAGGCCCCATCGGTTTCGTAATATTTCCGATGATGTGTGCGAAATAATCAGCGCGAACCCATCAATTTAGCGGCAATGTTTGTTAGTTCGATACAGGGGTTTTGTGTGGGCTGGCAAGACTGAAGTGCTATTCAGTGTTACGGGCAAAAAAAACGGACCTTAAAAATGTTTAAAGGTCCGTATAAAAATGCCGGGTCCGCTGGGGGCGGGCTACCCGGTTTCTGCAGGCAATAAGAGCGGTTTAGCCGAACATATCTTCAGCTGTTTCGCGCAGCACATTTACCAGACGATCAATGTGATTTGCTTCAATTGTGAGCGGTGGCGAGAAGGCAACGATGTTGCCCATCGTACGTACCATCACACCACGCTTGTAACAACCTTTCTGAAAGTCCAGACCGATTGGACCGTTAGCGGCTACGGATGCGTCGAACTGAATTGCGCCGACCAGGCCGTAGTTACGTACGTCGATCACTTTAGGCGCGTCTTTCAGGCTGTGAAGCTCTTTCTCGAAGTGAGTGCCGATGTCGCCAGCTGCGCGGGTTAACAGGCCTTCCCGCTCGTAAATGTCCAGAGTTGCCAGGCCTGCGGCGCAGGCAACAGGGTGAGCTGAATAGGTGTAACCGTGGTAGAACTCGATACCGCCGACAGCTACGTTGTTGACGATCTGGTCGTGGATTTCGTCTTTAACGAAGACCGCACCCAGTGGAATTACACCGTTAGTGATACCTTTAGCAGAGGTGATCATATCGGGAACTACGTCAAACTCTTCAGAAGCAAAGGCAGCGCCCAGACGACCCCAGCCAGTAATAACTTCATCAAAAATTAGCAGGATATCGTGCTGATCACAGATCTCACGCATCCGCTTCAGGTAACCCTGAGGTGGCATGATAACGCCGCCAGCACCACTCATTGGTTCGATGATAACGGCAGCAATGGTGTCTGCGCCGTGGAAGTGGATCAGCTGTTCCAGGGCTTCAGCTTTATCGATTCCCTGTTCAGGCATGCCTTTGCTGAAGGCATTGTTAGCGATATCCAGGGTATGTGGCAGGTGATCAACCGGCAATAACGGGCCAAAGCCGACCCGGTTTGGTGTCAGGCCACCCACTGAGATGCCGCCGAAGTTAACGCCATGGTAGGCCAGTTCCCGGCCCAGGAATTTTGTTTTGCCCGCTTTACCACGTGACTTCTGGTATTGCAGAGCGATTTTCAGCGCTGACTCGACAGCTTCGGAGCCGGAGTTAGTGAAAAATACTTTATTCAGCTGCGCCGGAGTGTGTTTAATCAGACGGTTGGCAAATTCAAAGCCGATATCATGACCAAAGTTAAAAGGTGATGCGTAATCCAGCTCGCGTAACTGCTTGCTAACAGCATCTGCAATTTCGCTGCGTCCGTGACCGGCATTGACACACCAAAGACCGGCAGTAGCGTCTAGAATTTCCTGGCCTTCATTGGTGTAGTACATAACACCTTCGGCGCGTTCGATGATACGTGGATCGCTTTTAAAGTCCCGGTTGGCCGTAAATGGCATCCAAAACGCGTCCATATGGGTGTTTGTGCTCATGAGAAAACCTTGTTTAAGTTGTTAGTAATGGCCAGCTGTGCAGTCAGGTCAGCAAAGAACTTTTACTTTTAAGTAAGTGGCCTTATAGCGTCATATTAGCGTCAGTGTTAAAGTCTTATAAATAACAAACATTGAATGCTTACTTTGATGTTTATAAAACTTATTGCAAGGTTGTGAGATGGTCAGTAAAGCGCTGCAAAGTATGGGTAAAGTGGGTGACTATGAGATTCGCCTGTTGCGGGTATTTAAAACGGTTGTCGAGTGCGGGGGTTTCTCTGCGGCTGAGGTTGAACTTAATATCAGTCGTTCAACAATTTCAGTGCATATGTCTAACCTGGAGGCGCGGCTGAAGCTTAAGCTCTGCCAGCGGGGCCGGTCCGGGTTCTCTCTGACCGAGGAAGGACTGACCATCTACAACGCCACCCGGCAGCTGTTTTCCCGGTTGGCTGAGTTTCGTTCTACCGTGAATGCACTACACCAGCAGATGACCGGCGAGGTACGAATTCTGACCTCGGATACCATTAGCCTGGATGAGCGCTGTGGACTGGATGAAGTGCTGGCTGAATTCGCGGCTCTGGCTCCCGATGTCTACATCAGTTTTGATACGGCGCCTTTGGGTGAGATCGAGCGACGAGTGATTAATGGCGATGCCGATGTGGGCTTTATTCCCCATCACCGGGATATTGAAGGGCTGGATTTCCTGCAAATGTATAAAGATAAGTCGTTGCTGTACTGTGGTGACCGGCATCCGCTCTTTCACGAGCAGGATGAGCAGTGTATCAATGAGTCTCTGAAGCAATGCAAGCTGGTTCATGCCGGGGTGCAGACCAGTTCTGAGTCCAGTACGCAACTGGCAGAGATGAATAAAGCGGCAGAAGCTTATTATTATGAAACCCGGGCAACGATGATTTTGTCAGGGGTTTATGTTGGCTTCATGGCGGAAAAGTTTGCTCAGCAATGGGTAGATAGGGGGCGGATGCGGGCGTTACTGCCTGAAACTCGGTTTTATAACTTGCAGGTCGCAGCGATCAGCCGCCGGTCAGGCCCCCTGAATAAACCCCGGGATCTGTTTATGGAGTTACTGACTCAGCATATTGAAGCGCTGGAATGAACCGGTTTACTCTTTCAGCCACTGGCTTATCTGTTGAATCAACCAGTCAGGCTGGTCATGGGGCAGGTCATGAGCTGCTTCGGCGTGTTGAATATGCGGCATATGCCAGGCGTCTGCCAGTTGTTCAGAGCAGCGGGGATTAACGAGCTGATCCTTTGCGCCACTGACTAATAGTAATGGTTTTCGGGGAGGATAAGGTTGCCCACTACAGTTAATGGCTAACTGTAACTGGCGTCGGAAGTTGTCAAAACTGACCGGGTATTCCAGTTGGTACATTTGCCAGAATGATAAGGTTTCTTCCCGGTGATGCGCTTCTGAACAAGTCAGTTCGAAGATAGTCTTCTCGCGTTGATAACCGCTGCTGAGCATAGCCTTGATCAGCTTTGGCATAGCACCGGGTTGCAGGCGCAAGTGTGGACTGTTCCAGGGAGCGAGACTGCTGTTGATCATCACAACGCCCTGAAGGTCATCGGGATACTCTTGCATCCAGTGGTAAGCGATGATCCCTCCCAGAGATAACCCCAACAGGTAGACTGGTTGTTCGGGGCGGTGGCGTCGGTGCAGGTCATTAATAAGCTCTGAAACAGAGGTTGGTGTCGGGTGGTTGTAACGTATGCCATTGCCGGGCAGATCAATACAAGTGACTCGCGTATTGGGCAACCGTTGTTGCATTTTAGTTGCGAACTGCCCCCAGTGGCGGCTTTCCCGGCACAGTCCCCGTAATAATATCCAGTGCTGTTCGGTCATCAACACTCCCTCTGTCAGATGTTAGGTTAAGTGTAGTCGGAATTTGCCCGGAGTTTGAATGAGG
>JAIBCZ010000218.1 GCA_024679645.1 Amphritea sp. | reverse complement strand
TCAGTTTTACCTGCCCCTGCAATATCAGACGCCGCTTTCTGAACACCATCCAGTCCCCGGTTGATACCCAGAACACCTGTACTTAATGCTGATGTCACATTCATAAACACACCTGCTACTTACCTGATTGCCTGCCATCTGTATCAAATTGCGTTAACCGATAAGTGACAGACACTCAATATTACTAACACAACTTCAAAACTTAGTTGGGACTATTATAGAACAACCGGCCAAACAGTTCATTTATTGACCAGCAAACAAGGGCTCCAAATCAATGTATTTAGCTACATTCTTAGCAGAACAGTCCCCAATATGGGGAATTTCGGCCAATAAGGGGGCTGAAAGCATCGATTTAAGGGTATCCAGATTCTCATCGTAGCAGCTCATGTCAGCTTCTGCCCGGTTCGCTACCCATCCGGCTAACCGTAAACCATCTTTTACAATGGCCTCCACCGTCAACAGCGTATGACTAATACACCCCAGTTTCATACCGACCACCAGAATAACCGGGGTTCGCAGTATTTTTGGCACATCTGCCAACGTTTGACGGCTATTCAGCGGTACCCGCCAGCCGCCTGCACCTTCAATGACCATAAAATCAGCTGGCTGCATCATCACGCCACGGCACACTGCAGCCATTCGGTCGGCATCAAGCCGACGACCGATCTGGGTCGCCGCAATATGCGGCGCGATAGCCGGCTCCAGTGCGATAGGGTTTACTTGTTCATAAGGTAGTTTTACGGAAGCTGCTTGTTGCAATAATAACGCATCACTATTCCGCAGCCCTTCAGGCGTCTGCTCACAACCGGCGGCAATTGGTTTAACCGCTATAGTTGATAAACCTCGCAGATTGGCTGCTTCCAGCAATCCGGTCGAGACAACTGTTTTCCCTACATCGGTATCTGTACCGGCGATAAAATAGGTATGCTTAGCCATTTTTCCTATCCATTAATATACTCACCATAAAACACTTGGTAGGTTGCGGGGAGCTTACCCTCTGCTCCCCTAAACTTTTCATAAGCCTGTTTAAAAGCCGTAATCCGCGCTTTGCCTGTCAGGCCACTCTGTCGTCCTGCACTTATATTATGCGCACCGATTCCTTTCAGCTCAGTCGTCAGTTCACGCAACTGATCGTATAGCAGCACCTCAGGCGCTTCCCTTAGATTAAGTTGGGTTAAGTAATTAGTCGCCTGTTGTTGCAGAGTATCAAAACTAATGAAGCGATTAACATGCTGAAACTGATCAACAACTGACCAGGCATCCCGCAGTTCAAACAAAGTTTCCGGCCCCAGGGTGCTGAACACAAAGCGGCCACCGGGTTTCAATACCCTGGCTACCTCACTAAACAGCGCGGGAAGATTTTCACACCACTGAATAGCCAGACTGGAAAAAATCAGATCAACCGAATTATCTGCCAGAGGAAGAGCTTCTGCATCCCCGCAAAGCCACAAGGTATTGGGTGTGGCACGGGTCTGTTTAGCGTACTCAAGCATACCCTGAGCGAGATCAAGACAGATCAATTGCTGTGGTCGAAACTGCTCCGTCAGCAAAGGTGCGAAATAACCGGTACCGCAACCCAGGTCCATCACCACAGGCACCGTTTCGTGATCTAAACCAGCCAATAGATTATGACCAATTCTGCGCTGCAGTTGCGCGACACTATCATAGCTCTCCGCTGCCCGGCTAAAAGAGTCAGCTATCTGCGGCTTAAGGAACTGGGCACTCATAATCGCAGTGCCCGGATTTTATCCGCCAGCACCTTCGGCTCAGAGAGAAAGCCCACATGGGACTGGCCCGCAAGGACTTCAACCTTAGCCTGAGGGGACAACTGATATAGAGCGTCAACCATCTTAGCGGGAGCTAAAATATCCAGCTCACAAAGAAGGTGGAGGGCTGTTACTCGAGAGCGTTGATAAAGCTCCCGGTAATCACCTCGCAAAAGAGACAAACTATCGCTCAACCTCTGAGCACTGATCTCAACTTCAGAGACTATTTTTTTCAATACGTTAAGATCTGATCGAGCAGTTTCACCGCCCTTCACCTGCAACAGATTAAAACGTTGCAGGGTTTTACCCGGGTTCATGTCCAGATCGCTTTCAAACTGGCTGTAGATCGAATCAGCCATACCAAAAGACCAGTCTGAACGTTCCACAAAACAGGGACTACTCCCCAATGTAATCAGTTTGGAAATCCGCGCAGGGTATCGCTGAGCAAACGCCATCGCGATAATGCCACCCAGAGACCAGCCCAGCCACAGCGCTGATGCAGGTGCTACTTCCGCCAACAACCTGGTCACGGTATCAATATCATAAGGCTCAGGTAAGCAGCGCACACTCTGTCCAAGGCCTGGCAGATCAATCAAGGTGATGTAAAACTCTCCTTCGAGCTCCGGTAACAACGTTTGCCAGATACCACTATGCATACCCCAGCCATGAATCAATACCAAAGGCATCCCTGCTGGGTTACCTCTTTTCTCAACGTAAAGCATCAGGCGCCTTCCTTATGCTTTACTTGAAACATCACATCCGATAAAGCATCCAATAAGCGGTCTAGCTGTTCATCTGTATGAGTAGCACTAAGAGTTACCCGCAAGCGGGCCTCCCCCTGAGGTACCGTTGGCGGTCGAATCGCGCCAATAAAAATCCCCTTCGCTTCCAGCGCGGCACTAATCGCCATTGCCCGATCAGATTCACCGACCATGAGGGGCTGAATAGGGGTAGGAGAGTCCATTAACGGCAGACCCAACTGTGCACAGCCACTTTGAAAACGGGTAATCAGGTGGTTTAGTTTTTCCCGCCGCCAGTCTTCCTGCTGTAAGAGTTTGAGGCTGGCACGGGTAGCTTCGGCAATAGCCGGTGACATACTGGTGGTATAAATGTACGTACGGGCATGCTGTACCAGTGTTTCGATCAGTTCTTCAGAACCGGCGACAAAGGCGCCCGATGTACCAAAAGCCTTGCCCAGAGTGCCGACTAACACCTGTACCTGATCAGCACCCAGACCAAAATGATCGACCGTGCCTCGTCCCTGTTTACCGATACAACCAAAGCCATGGGCATCATCCACCATTACCCAAGCGTTATGCTCAGCCGCCGTTTGACAGATCTCAGGCAGCTCGGCCAAATCGCCATCCATACTGAAAACACCATCACAGACTACCAGCTTACGACGCGCCTCTGTACGTTGCAGACGCAGGGTAAGATTGTCGGAATCATTATGTAAGAAACGTTGAAAACGAGCGCCGCTGAGCAGCCCTGCATCCAGTAAAGACGCGTGATTAACGCGGTCCTGAAACACCGCATCACGCTTATCCAATAGCGCATTCACCGCACCGATATTGGCCATGTAGCCGGTTGAAAATAGCAGCGCTCTGGGGCGGCCGGTAAACTCGGCCAACTCTTCCTCAAGGGCATGATGAGCCTGACTATGGCCATTAACTAAATGCGAAGCACCCCCGCCGACACCGTAACGGTCGGCTCCTTTTTTTAAAGCGGCGATAACATTGGGATGGTTCGCTAGCCCCAGATAGTCATTAGAACAGAACGCCAGACAGGCTTGACCATCAACGATGACTTCCGGGGATTGGGGGCTTTGCAGTATTCGTCGATGACGATACAGAGACTGCTCTTTACGCGCCTGTAATTCAGCGCTCAGCTGATCAAAAGACATGGTCAGATCCTTAATGGGCTGTCAGAAACAGCCCGGCGGGTAAGATAACTCAGGCTTCGTAAAAAACAGAACTATCTTTCTGCTTTTGCAAATCACTAATAATCGTCTGTTCCTGTGTTTCATCAGCTTCGGAAATACGCTGTTCAGGGTTGATACCCAAACGCTTAAACAGCTGAAGATCACGATGGGTTTCAGGGTTCGGCGTAGTTAGCAGACACTCGCCGTAGAAAATGGAGTTAGCACCCGCCATAAAGGTCAGCGCTTGCATCTCATCACTCATGCTTTCACGGCCTGCAGACAAGCGCACATGAGATTGCGGCATCATGATCCGGGCAACCGCAATATTGCGGACAAAATCAAGATGATCCAGATCCTCTACGTTTTCCATCGGAGTGCCGGCTACTTTTACCAGCATATTGATCGGTACACTTTCCGGCTGCTTAGGCATATTAGCTAGCTGTCGTAACAAACCAATGCGATCGGTCGGCGTTTCACCCATACCTAAAATACCGCC
>JAIBCZ010000113.1 GCA_024679645.1 Amphritea sp. | reverse complement strand
TTCTTCAGCACTGTCAGGAACACAGTTAAAGCATCTTCTGTTAAGTTGGTATCGCCCTGATCAGGAAGTACAGCCCGGTCAGCGGTGGCGTTTAACGGTCCGCTTGAAACCGCCCCGGGGGTTTATGAATCCCGGTGGACAAGACTATGAAACCTACCTGTTTGCTGAACGGATAGATGCCAAAGGCTATCTGCTTCAGGCCGAGTTGTTGAGTGGGTTCGCAACGGATTTTACATCCAGTGCCGACAGGGTGCGTTATCAAATCCGTCGCTGGCTCATCGGCTTACCTCTGAGCACATCCACTCAGGCTACCGTCAGAGCGTTAGTGCTGGGCGATAAGCAGGGGTTGGATGATGGACAGTGGCGTGTATTGCGACAAACAGGCACGGTGCATCTTGCTGTTATTAGTGGTTTGCACATCGGTATCGCCTGTCTGCTTGGGTATATTGCCGGTGCCGCTTTTCAGCGCCTGGCGGGACGGTTTGCCAGAGGGGCGGCAGACTTAAGAGGATACAGGGTTGTGCCTGCCTTAATGTTCGCTTCAGTCTATGCGCTCCTTGCTGGGTTTAGTGTGCCTACCCAGAGAGCCTTGATTATGGCGTTGGCGATGTTGTTGCCCATGCTGATAAATCGCGCGATGAGTGTCTGGCAACGCTATCTATTAGCGTTAGTCGGGGTGCTGGTGATCCAGCCTCTGAGTATTTATCAGCCGGGTTTCTGGTTATCTTTCGGTGCGGTGGCGGCACTGCTGTTAACGGTCAGCAACGGCGGTGATCAACGAATAATTAAGCCGTTAATCAAAACACAACTGGCGGTGTTTATCGGTTTGTCTCCATTATTGTTGCTGTGGATGGGGCAGGTTTCGCTGGTAGCGCCACTGGTTAACCTTATTGCCATACCGGGTCTTACCTTTGTTATGTTGCCGGGGGTGCTGATTGGGTTATTGCTCTGCCTGGTTGATCCATTCAGCGGCGCTGCGTTGCTGAGCTTTCTAAGTGATGGTTTTTGGTATCTGTTACAGCAGGCTGTGCTTCCGGGCGAGCAGGGGATTGTTGTTGTTCATCCCTCACTTATGGCAGCGCTGCTGGCGAGCGTGGCGGCGCTGATATTGATTTTGCCTGGTTGGATTGGGCTCAGGGGCTTTGCGTTTTTTTTACTGGTTGCTTTGATATTTCCTGCGAGAGACAGGCCGCAATCGGATACGTTTCAGGCAACAGTACTGGATATGGGGCAGGGGTTGTCGGTATTAATAGAAACCGAACATAAAACATTGCTCTATGATACAGGGGCTGCTTACCCTAGCGGTAGTATTGCCCGTTATACGCTGTTGCCGATGCTTGAAGAGCGGGGTATAAAGCGGCTTGACCGATTGGTTGTCAGTCATAAAGATAATGACCATGCGGGTGGATACCGGGATCTGACTGCGGCAGTTGAAGTGGACTCCTTTCATACCGGCAGCCCGCTGCTGAAAGACCGTTTTAATGGACAGCATTGTCGTTCCGGTGCGGGTTGGGAGTGGGATGGCGTGCGTTTTAGCTATATTCAGCCTTCTGAGCCTCTGCCGATGAGTGAGAACAATCGCTCTTGTGTGTTGCTGGTGCAGTCCGGAGATTGCAGTCTGGTGATTCCGGGTGATATTGAAAGCAGTGTTGAACAGCAGATTATCAGGGATTATCCCGACTTAAAGGTCAACTGGCTGGTCGCTGCACATCATGGCAGTCGGTTCTCCAGTGCTGATGACTGGTTGCACAGCCTGGAGCCGGACAGGGTATTGTTCAGTGCCGGATTTGGTAATGCTTATGGCCATCCAGCGGTGGATGTGGTGCGCCGGATAGAGGCGTTAAAGATCCCGATGGAGAACACTGTGGAGGCGGGTGCACTGATTTTAACAAGTGGATCTGAAGGTTGTTTTACGCAGCGCTTTCGCGAACTGAAAAAGCGTTATTGGACAGCAGGTTAATCACTATTATGGTCTCTGACTCTATGCTAGAGTATGGGCCGGTTTGTAGGAGGATTTCTGGTGTTCGAATTGATTCAATCCGGTGGTTGGCTAATGGTGCCAATTATCGCCTGTTCTGTGTTTTCTCTGGCTATCTGTCTGGAGCGTTTTTGGATTTTGCAAAAGAAGCGCGTGGCGCCCACTAATCTGCTATCTGAAGTCTGGGTATTAGTACGCAGTGGTGAGATGACCCCGGAGCGTATGCAGTTGATACGTAATGAAAGCTTCCTGGGTCAGATCATGATTGCGGGTTTGAATAACTCCAAGCATGGTCGTGAGATTATGAAGGAAAGTATTCAGGAAGCGGCGCAACATGTGATGCACCAGATGGAGCGTTTTCTTAACTCACTTGGCACGATCGCGGCCATCTCTCCTTTGCTGGGGCTGTTGGGTACGGTTATCGGCATGATTAAAGTCTTTGCTGAAATCATGTTGCAGGGTACCGGTAATGCGAATGTACTTGCGGGAGGGATTTCGGAAGCGCTAATCACCACCGCCGCGGGTTTAACCGTCGCTATTCCAACACTGGTTTTTCACCGTTATCTGCAGCGCCGGGTCGAGAGTTTGCTAATTGAGATGGAACAGGAATCTCAAAAGCTGGTCGAAGTGGTGCACGGCGAACGTGAAGTTGATTTTGAATAACCGGTGAACAGATTGAAATTCCGACGTAAACAGCCTGAAGAAGTTTCGGTAAACCTGACACCGCTTATTGATGTCGTGTTTCTGTTACTGATCTTTTTTATGGTCTCCACGACTTTTACTAAAGAAACCCATCTGGAGATCAACCTACCTGAAGCAGAAGGTGAGGTGGTTGAGGCTCAGACAGATTTAATTGAAGTGACAGTGAGTGTTGACGGTGATTTCAGTGTCAATGGCCAGGCGTTGTTAAATAGTCAGCCGGCTACATTGCGTCGGGCGATTATGGATCAGGCCGGCGATAACCGTAAGCTCCCCTTTGTTATTTCTGCCGATGCTAATACGCCTCATCAGTCAGTTGTGACGGTGATGGATGTGGCCGGTAAGCTTGGCTTTGCTGGTTTGAGTATTACCACTCAGCAAGCGGCTGAGGAGTAACCGTGGGGCTGGAACAAGCCTGGTATCGCAGTAGTCGCTGGCTAAAATTGCTGCGCCCATTGGAGGCTTTGTTCTGTACCCTTGCCCGTCGTCGACGGCAGGCATTCCAGCAAGGGAAACGACCGAGCTGGACCGCACCCGTTCCGGTTGTGGTCGTCGGTAATATCTCTGTCGGGGGGACCGGAAAATCACCCCTGGTACTCTTTTTAATTGAACAGCTGCGGCAGCGGGGCTTTAAGCCGGGCGTTGTCAGCCGTGGCTATCGGGCAACACCTCCCACCACTCCTTATTTTGTAACCGTAGCGTCATCCTCTGTTGAAGCCGGTGATGAGCCTCTGATGATTGTCAGACGTACCGGTGTTCCGCTGGTTATCTCCCCGGATCGGGTGGCAGCAGCAAAGTTATTGTTGGAACAGACCGATTGCGACCTGATTATTAGCGATGATGGCATGCAGCATTACGCGCTGAACCGCGATATTGAGATCGCGGTGATTGATGGTGTCAGAGGATTCGGGAATGGTCGTTGCCTGCCAGAAGGGCCATTGAGAGAACCGGTTTCACGGTTGGCTGATGTTGATCTGATTGTCGTCAATGGTGCATCCCCGGAACAGTGGTTGCAACATTCGTATCGGGAAAAATCATTTACGATGCTGTTGCAGCCAGGAGAGCTGGTGGGCTTAAGTGATGATAGGCGCGTGGCAACGGATCAGTGGACTGAGTCCCGTCAGGTAAATGCGGTGGCCGCTATTGGTAATCCGCAGCGGTTTACCGCGACGCTGGAAACACTCGGATTCAGTGCCACCCTGAACAGCTTTCCTGATCATCATACCTATGTTGAGAAAGATTTTTGCTTTACACAGAGCGCCCCGTTGATCATGACAGAAAAAGATGCGGTAAAATGCGATCATATCGCCTTGCATGATGCCTGGTACCTTCAGGTGAACGCCGCACTGGAAGACGGCTTTTTAATGCAACTGGAGGCTCTGCTGAATCGTTTGGCACCTTCCGTGAATACAACAGAATGATTTATACTTAGCACCCCAAACAGAGGCATTAGAGATGGATAAGAATTTATTGGATATCCTGGTTTGCCCGGTATCTAAAGCACCGGTCGAGTGGAATAAAGAGACCAATGAGCTGGTGTGTCGCAGTTCAGGGCTGGCGTACCCTATTCGTGATGATATTCCGGTCATGCTGGAAACAGAAGCGCGGACCTTAACCGCTGAAGAACGTCTGGATAAATAGGGTTAACTATGGCTTTTTCTGTCGTTATACCCGCCCGGTTCGGTTCATCCCGTTTTCCCGGTAAACCGCTGGCGGATATCGCCGGCAAACCGATGGTTCAGCATGTATATGAACGTGCGATTCAGAGTGAAGCGCAGCGCGTTATTATCGCTACGGATGATCAGCGAATCGCTGATGCCGCCAAAAGTTTTGGTGCGGAAGTCTGTCTGACATCTGCAGACCATCCTTCCGGCACCGACCGGTTGCAGGAAGTGGTGCACTCGCTTGGATTTTATGCCGATGATATTGTGGTCAATGTGCAGGGTGATGAACCTCTGATCCCACCACGGGTGATTAATCAGGTTGCGCATAATCTAAGTGCCGTACCTGAGGCCAGTATTGCTACGCTGAGTGAGCCGATCACTGATATTGAATCACTGATGAATCCTAATGTTGTTAAAGTGGTGTCTGATCAGTCGGGCCGTGCGCTCTATTTCAGTCGTGCGCCAATGCCCTGGCCCCGTGACGCCTTTGCTTCTGATCAAGGGCGACAAGCGCTCCCTGAAGGCGTCAATTACCAGCGTCATATCGGTATTTATGCCTATCGGGTTAAGCTGCTTAATGACTTTGTTAAGTGGGCACCGGCACCGCTTGAAGAAACTGAATGTTTAGAGCAGCTCCGGGCAATGTGGAACGGTGCGCTGATTCATGTTGATGAGGCTGATGAGCTACCGCCAGCCGGTGTAGACACCCCAGAGGATCTGGAGCGTATTCGTCACTTGTTTGATGCTTAAAGTACCGCCAGGGGAGGTTGAAATACATTTCTGTTTATTGAAGTTAGCGACAGAAAAAGTATTAACTTCTGCATCCAGAACCTGGTTGTCTTGATGAGTGGCAGCATAACAATGCTGTCGATATCGATCCCCCCCCGGTTCTGTTTCAACAATGGTTACCTTATACCGCTCACACGGTGGGCGGTTATCTTCTATCTGTATGTTCTGTATTAGATACCTTTTGTTAAATCTGGATTAGCCCTGATAATCTTTTTTCAGGGAAGAGGTGTTTTCATTATCTTTTTGCAGCTTACGGGCTCCGCCATCCTGTGACGCATGAAGAAGCAGCTTGGGCCGCATATCATGGTTTAAATAAACGTGATTGTTACTGATCAGGACATAAACAGGCGCTGCTTATCATTTTTGATCACGGGTTAACGACTTATCGGATATGCTTGTTACGCTTTAATGTGGATAGAGACATCGGGAGGGTGACGGAATATGACTGTGCAGTCTAAAGACGAAATAACACCTGGCGTGAAAGACTGGCTGAGCCGTGGCTGGCAGGATTTTACCCGTACCTGGCTGATTAGCACGATGTTCAGCTCAATATTCCTATTGATCGCGTTGGTGGCTTACTGGCAGTTGCTTAAGCTGGATCTGGGGTTGGTGCTCTATCCGTTTATTGCTGGCTTTATGATCATAGCGCCATTACTGGTCACCGGCTTTCAAAGGGTTGGACGGATGCTCCATGAGGGAAGGCAGCCAGGTTTCATCGATCTGTTAAAAGGGGTTAGAGAGGCTACGCCGGGCATATTCTTCTTAACCTTTGTACTCTGTGTCTGTTATCTGATCTGGGTGACTGATGCAGTGGTTATCTATGGCATGTATTTTGGTGTCAAAGCGGTTCCCATTAATGCGGAATTATTGTCTGATCCGGTGCTGCGGGAAAGCCTGTTTTCCTATCTGATGTTTACCGGCCTGATGGGCTTCGTTATCGCGCAGATGGGCTTCATGGTCGGTGCATTTTCGATTCCATTGATTATGCACCAGAAGATGAACTTTGTTGACGCTGTGTTTACCAGTGTGGCGACCGTGTGGCGGCATAAAATACTGATGTTTCGCTGGGCGCTGTCATTGGCCTTTTTAATGCTTGCCACGCTCATTCTGGCTCTGCCTTTGCTGGTGGTTGTCTTACCTGTTACTGCGTACGCCAGTTACGAAGCCTACGTGGATCTGTTGACATCTGCTGACAGTTAAACGGTGTGGGCTGCAAGAGAGCATATTAAGCGCTTCGAATGCTTGCTTCGATATCTATAACTCGCCCAGTGAGTTTCGGTAGTATTCAAACATTGCCTGATGTTGGCTATTTGCCTGAAATAAGCCCTCTTCAACTTCAGTGATCATTTTTCGCTTAGATAAGGTATAGAGGCCTTGTTCCAGCGCATAATCCTCGTCCTGCTTTGGTACGAGCATATAGCGTCCTTGCTCTCGTAAACCTATAAATATTTGATAACCTTTTGCTTTAAGATCCAGCTCTGAGATAGGTTTGTCCAGATTGTTGAGGAAAATGGCTGAGAGAATAGAGACAGGCAGAATCGGCAGGTGTTGTTCTATTTCCTGAGCGATATCTTCACCCAGCTGGCCGATTGCTTGTTTGCGGGTTGCGCTATCACACTGATTAAGATCGATACCACGTTGTTGTTGCCATTGTTGCAATGAGATCGGATCGCCATAATTTACACAGGCATAACCAAATGGCTTGTGCTGGTGGGGGAGTGTGTGAGGCACTAGCTGCAACAGGAATTT